>DUKW01000142.1:0-1177 GCA_013329105.1 Candidatus Methanomethylophilaceae archaeon
GTGGGTGGGGGGACGGGTCGGGGCGTGGGGATGAGGAACGGGAAAAGGTTCTTAAGGTTTCAAGGCCAGAAAACCGCATGACCGCCTGGCATATGATCTCCTTCGACGAGATGATCCGCATTTGTGCTGATTGTCCACTATCCTGGGACAAAAACCGGGGTTGCATAGGGGCCTTCGGTCCAGAGAGCAGCATCCTGCCAGAGATCGCGTCCCGTTACGATTGCAAGATAGTAGCATCTGTCTTTGAGGCAGCAAATGGGAGAAGAAGATACGGACCTGAGACAGCCGCAGAACTCATCGATGAGGTGAACAGACTCCGCGAGGTCTTGCCTCAAGAGGGCAAGATGATGGTTAGGCGCTATAGCGGTGTCCTTGACCGCCTCGAAGCGGTAGCCCTCGTTTGTGGACGCGAAGGGTGCAGTTATTATTTCTTCTGATTATAGGAAGAAAGGACATATGGCAAAGGCCATAAAGAGGGCCGTGCCGTGAATGACCACCACCAGGCTGAGTTTACCGAAGAGGTAATAGACCGCCCCGATTATAATCCCAACCACAGACATGAACACAATCAGCCCCGGACTCCCCATACCAGAGTGCATAAAACCGAACAGTATTGAACTCAATATGATTGCTACAGCCGCTCCGAAACGATCGGTGATATTAGACTGAAGCATTCCCCGAAACAATATTTCCTCCACTGTAGCAACTAAGATCACAAGGATTAGGAAAGCGGAGAGCAAGCGAGCAGGAGATATGTCAGCTATAAGCGCTGGCATTGAAAAAAGCACACTCATCGCAATGCCTATCATCGATCCAAAGAGCGCCGCGATAAAGATTATAGGAAGCAGGGCTGGTACACCTTTCAATATATCCCGATGGATCTCAATAAAACCCTGAGAAAGAGATTTCCCTGATGCGAGTTTTGGAGAGAGCTTACGATTCATTATCCCAAACCACAGTACAGCTGCCAACGGGATATACGCCAAAAAGATCCAAACCATCGTTTCCCCAAATAGACTGGGCATACCGATACCGCATATGCGAAGGACAGATATTAGGGCATAAGAAAAATAAATCCTGTCATTGACCCTACTGATTATAGGGATTAGAAAACAGAGCATTATGTTCGTTGCATGAAGTATCACGACGCTGTTGTACAACCCCCCGTTGTTGCTTT
>DUKW01000142.1:1314-3322 GCA_013329105.1 Candidatus Methanomethylophilaceae archaeon
GAAAAAAAAACCGCCACATAGTCCCATTTAGTAATGTAGCGGCGAACCAACATTTCACGGTAACGCTCAAACACTTCTAACTTCACTGGCAACCTATAATCATGAAAGGATATAAACGGTTGTCCCCTATTGGTTTGCAATTTGTTAAATAAATGAGAGTTTTTCCCCAAGTAGATGAAAATACTGCCTCGCCGCGACTGGGATATTTTAAGCATCGTAATCCTGATGCTGCTGCTCATATTCACGATATACGTATTCCCAGATAGCGTCTTGCGCATAATTGGTATACCATTTCTCCTTTTCTTCCCTGGTTATCTATCAATAACGGCACTTTTTCCACGCAAAGAAGATATTGATGTCATCGAACGGATAGCACTTTCTTTTGGTCTGAGCATAGCCATAACTCCTCTCATAGGTTTCGCGCTTAACTATACCCCGTGGGGTATAAGGCTAGATCCGATACTGCTCAGTGTATCGGCCTTCAACTTCGCTGTTGCCGCCATCGCCTTATATCGCCGCCTCTCAGTGACAGATCCCTATATACCCTTCGATCCTCTAAAAACAATTGAAAAGGCCTGGTCTGATTTTCAAAAAGAACGAGGGCTGGACAGGGTTTTATCGGTCGTCCTCGCACTCTCGGTACTCTCATCCGTCATTGCTTTGGGATACATCATAGCATTTCCTAGACCGGGCGAGACGTTCACAGAGTTTTATATACTGGATTCCGACGGAGAAATGGGCAACTATCCCCATAACCTAAGCGTTGGCGAGGAGGCTACAGTCATTCTAGGATTGGCGAATCACGAGCAACGCAATGTCACATACACGATCCTGGTATGGTTAGTAGAAATGTCCCTAAGCGATGAGACTAATGAGACGCAGATCGATGCCCTTTACTTTTTCGACGAGGTGGGACCCATTACATTAGAACATATGCCTGTGGACATTGAGGGCCCATGGAAAAAACAATGGGAACAGGAATACAGCTTCACTATCGACGAAATTCCTGATGAATCTGACTCTTGGCAGGGTAAGATCTGGTTCAGCCTGTATAAAGAAAATTATGAGCACGAATACACTAAATGGGAAGATTACAGCAACGATGAAGAAGCCATAGAACACATAATACAAGGAATACGGAACGAAAGGCTTTCGCTAAGCCTAAATCTTAACGTTAGCGCCTGAGATCGGCGCTCCGAAACGAACCCGCTCGCCTATCCCATCTTTCTGCCAGTACCTGCATGAGATCCTCAAGGTTCAAACTCATAGCCAGCTCGTCCAAGCTATTGTGGCAAAGATATCTATAACCACCTACTGCTACTGCAACGCCTCCAATGAGATCGACGATCAGATCCATAATCGTGTCCTCAAGACCATATTGCATAGCCGTGCCCAATGCACGGTCGAAGGTCCACTCGAGTATTTCCCATATCACACCAAAAAAACAAGAGAGCATTATGATCATGAACGGGACCATAACAAAGGGGATGTTGACGGCATCCACATAATGGCTTATCAAGCTAATGGTTATGAAAGAAAGTGTGGCTACAGTAACACTGGAAATGAGATGGGCAATTTTGTCCCACCAACTATACCTATCATAAAGACTGGCGAAAAGGCCAAAGGCATGCAAGAATAAAGAGAAATAGATCAATATAATAAGAATACGAGGTATCATTACTTTTCCTGCTATTCGCAGATAAACGGGAAAAAGAAAAAGCACCACCGACAGGATACCTGTAAGGGCTGGCCCTCCGAAGAAATTGTCCGTTTCGAACCAAATAGGCACAGATTCAAGCGCCATGTAAAGTAGTGGCAATATCAAAATGAACCAGATGATTTTTTCCCACCATTCGACCCCTTTCTCATGCGACTGGGAGAGAGACAGCATTTAGACCATACCTTAGTTCATTTATCGTTAATAAAGCAATCCAGTTGGGATATTTGATCAAACAATTAGAAGACCTAAAAATAGATAATACCTTTTATCGGAACTGAAGAGAAATTT
>DUKW01000158.1 GCA_013329105.1 Candidatus Methanomethylophilaceae archaeon
CTCCGATCTCTTATCTGTTCTTCAACCGTCCGGGCCCGGCGCAGCGCCCTCTCCAAATGCTCAGGCTCGATGAGTTCTGCCCCCTCGCTGACGGCCTGGTCTCCAGCCGCCCGTACCAGACCCCCCATCTCTCTCAGTCGGAGAGTTAGGGCATTGTGGCGGTCGTCCCAATCCCGTGCCCGACGCCGCCCCTCTTTAATTAATCCCTTAACCGTCTCCATACTGGCATGGGGAATGCGACCATCCATGTGTATTTCCTGCGCTATGAACTGCAGGTATTTGGCCCTGTTTTCTGGTGTATCTGGCATGGCAGTTTCCATTAGAAGCTCGTAACCTCCACCTGCGATACGAGAGCGTAAGGGCGACAATATGTTCTCTAGGTCTTGTATGTTGCAGGCTGCTACAAGAATGAAATCACAAGGAACGGTATCGACGCGGACAGATGCTCCGGCACTCTGTGGGTTATGACCGGTGATGGGGAAACTCTTGTCCTGCATGGCCGAAAGTATGAACCTCTGTGTCTGACCAAGGTGGGAAATCTCATCGATGAACAGAACCCCTTCATGGGCTTCATGTATGGCACCGGGAACCACCCTTTCATAAGGTTGTGTTCCTAAACTCTGATGGCTGCCGTAGGGGTCGTGTCTTACATCACCGAGCAACTCCGTTTCCGAAGCGCCTGTGGCAAGAACGAACGGGTTGCGTTTTAGAGGTACTATAACCTTATGATTGGTCATTCTCTCCAATTCGCGTCTGCGTTCAAGGGCCGACTGGTCAAGAACACGAATCATATCTCCTGCGCGTTCGAAGACCACGACTTCTTCCCTTCCCTTTTTAACGCGTGTGGTGGTGACCCTCTCTTTTCCCACTGGTGCCTGAGGCAGTGCACTCATTGCCGACTCTAGCATCCCGCCTATAAGGTCACCGAATGGGTTGTTGCGGCGGTCGATCTCCATTTTACTTCTGCCGCAGGCAGGGCAGGTCCGCTCGGTGTAACTGGAAATTGTATCACATTCGGAACATCGGTATCCCAGACGTTGCGTAACATTGGGAGGGGCTTCTCGAGGGTCGATCAGTTCACCAGCCGCTGAGGCACGTCGGCGTCTTTCTGATTCCACTTCTTCTTCCGAAAGTACCTCTACCATAGGCCTTTCCGGATTTTCAGGGTTATGGACCACGCGTACTTCGTGTCTGGGGGAAGGAAGATGCAGTGCAAGTGCCTGAGCAATCATTGACTTGCCTGTTCCTGGAGGTCCTACTAGAAGGAGATGTCTTCTCTGACTGGCGGCCAGTCGAGCCAATTCTATGGCCTCATCCTGACCTATCACCCTTTGCAAGGGGTCAGAAGGTATGGGAACCTCCTCTGTGCTGGAAATTTCAGAAACCGCGTCCCATGAGATCGGTTCGTTGCTCAAACTAGGTCTTCCTTGGTCCATATTTCAATACCGTTGGGTTGTTTGGTAACATTTCCCACTTTAGCGCCTATGATGATGGGGATTTCTTTCTCTGCCACGATATCAAGGATGCGCTGGGATATGACCCCATCGAATACCACGGCATCGATCTTATCCTCTGTGGTCTTCAAGACATCCACCAACTCTTTGACGCTGGTCTCGATCATAACTTCTCCATCAGTGATGAGTTTAGCATTGTGTGTACCACTCATATCCACTATCATGTCTCGATAAACGATCTGTTGATCGCTGAGGTTCTTTTCAGGTTTGATCTTCTCGCGGCTTGGCTCTTTCTTCTCGCGGCTATCCTTTTTCTTATAGCGCTCAGCGGCCTCGGTGTCAAAGCGGCTTTCGCGCTTTTTGATCTTTTCATCTTTACCGTTGCCGTTTGGCACCTTAAGAGCAGGCTCTTCATCTTTTTCATTGGATTCTGTCTCGTTCTCTTTTTTCTTACCATTACCGTCGGTGATACCATACATTTCCATGTACTGTTCGGCAGGTATTTTGTTACGCAGGGCTTTTGTGATCTGTTTTTGGGTGAGTTCCTCTACCTCAAGCGGGCGGGGAGCGCGGGCCACAAAATCGACTTCTGCCACCTGAAAGAGTTCACGCAATATCAGTTCACCGCCACGGTCGCCGTCGACGAAGGCCGTTATAATCCTTTCTTTAGATAGATCTATGACCGTTTTCGGTATGTTAGTACCCTCTACGGCGATGGCATTTTTGATGCCAGAGCGTAATAGGTTGAGCACATCAGAACGCCCTTCGACGACGATGATGGCGTCAGAATCCTTTACGTTGGGGCCGGCTGGGAGCCTTTCTTTACCGTAGTGTATGATCTCTTCCATCTGTACGCTTTGCCTCACACTCTCAGTGAGGTCTATACCGCTCTGATTGGATTGAGCCATCAACTCGTTGAGGAGTTCTTTCGCCCTTTCGATTATCGTTTCTCGTTTGGTTATGCGGACATCTTCGATGGAGAGTATCTTTATACCTGCCTTGCAGGGACCCACTCGATCTATGGTTTCCAGTGCCGAGGCAAGTATGACCGTCTCCACTTGATCAAGACTGGAGGGTATGTGCACTATGCCTTCTGATTTACCGCCTTTGGATGAGATCTCGACTTCGATCCGACCAATACGGCCGGATTTCTGTAAGTCGCGTAGATCAAGTTCATCGCCAAGCAATCCCTCGGTCTGGCCAAATATGGCACCCACGACATCTGGTTTCTCAACAATGCCATCAGCGTTGATCTGGGCTTTAATCATGTATTTGGTAGTAGTAGGATCTATGTTCATTTTAGATACCTTCGAATATTTGGAAATAACAAGGTGCGATCCACCTACTATCTTTGAGCAGAGGCTGCCTGCCCCCATTTATTTCTGGTGGGGATATGTGCAGGACGTTTTTGGTCTCCGTCGTCCTCCATTTCTTCATTATATCTGATACTGCAGATGATAGTGATTGGGTGATTAGTGAATCGGGTTTGCTATTCCCTTTAAGGGCCCGATTGTACGAACTTCATTATATAGGTTTTGCCGTTTCATATTTATAAAAGAATTGTGATATCATGGAATGCTCATTTTTTGAATCAGGTTATGAGCTCTTCCCCTTCAGTGGGCTTTATTCTACCCTTTTTCATGCTCAAAAAGGTAGCCTCTGGCCCGACGGAACGGAATGTTTTGGTAACATTCGGATTACAGGTGAAGAATAATACTTGCTGCTCCTCTGCAACTTTGGCAATGACCTTAGCGGCGCCCAGTCTTCTCTTGGGATCAAAGCGTGCGAGCACGTCGTCCAATATCAGCGGCAATGGTTCGGGGGAAGACATCTCTTTTGCCAGGGCTAGACGCAATGCCAAGTTTATTTGATCGCTCAGTCCAGCAGACCACATATCTTCATTCCGTCTGCTGTGCTCATCTTCAATTACAACACTTTCCCCAGTCTCTGTGACCAGGCGGTAGTCCTCTCCTATCATTTCCCTGAGGTATTCTTCCGCTCGTTGTATGACGGCCGGTTGTCTCTCTCTCTCGAATTCATCACGCGCCTTGTTCAGTATGTCGTATTCTAGCGCTAATGTCGCCCATCTCATAATGCCTGAACGCATGCGCTCCTCCGAATCGGAAAGCTGGTCTCTAGCCCTTGCCAGTTTGTCATCAGCACTCATCTCATCGATGCTACTTTTAAGTTCACCTATGCGACGTAGCAGTTCATCCCTCTTGTCTCTCAATTCTTTCTTTTTCTCGTTAAAGTTGGAAAGGGCCTCATCAATTTCTATAGGACTTTTGTTCTTTATGTGTTGTATCATCTGTTCGAATGCCTCATCGCTGCCGGCAGCATTCCTTATAGATTTTTTAAGTTCTTCAAGCCGATTCTTTTTATCCGAAAGGGAGGATGCCTCATTAGCCAATCTTCTGAACTCCTCTTCTCCTCCGTAAGGTGACAAAAGGGTCTCCCGTTTATTATTGAGTTCTTCTAATTTTTCGGTATCAGCTTTTTCATCAGACTTCAATTCCAAGATCCTTTCCTGATAATTCTCATTCTTGTTCTTTGTATCCCTGGCTTTCTCAAGTCTTATATTTAGTTGGGGAACATCTTCCGCCGGTCCTTTAGGTTCGAATGCTAATGCAGTCATCAGTAAGGAACAGCGTTCCTCGAACTCCTTGATTCTCTTCTTTTTTTCTTCATTTTTTTCTTCGAACTCCTTGATGGAGTTCATAATCCCTCTTACATGCTTGACAATCTGAACCACATCGCCAACGCAGTCCGGCTCCACTACCTCTGGCCATCTCCTTTCTCGGAGTATTTGCCGCCATTTTTCTATCTCCCCAGACTTCTTCTCTTTAAGTTCCAAGATCTCATTATTCAACTTCTCTTCTTTCTTCTCGCTTTTTGATATTTCACTCATCAGCTCGTTATGTTTTTCGCGCCTGCTCTGAGTATCGTCATAGCGCCTTGCCGTTTCCCAGATCTCGTCCTCCCATATCTCAAGGCCAGAGCGATCAGCGGATATGTGGGGCGGCAGTATCTTGGCCAATCTCTCATCGGTCTCCTGTATTATCTGGGTCCGATGCTCTTCATCCTTAACCCATACTCTGTGACGCCAGATCGAGATCGAGAGCGTCAGTACAGCACCGACAGCAATCAATGAGGCGATAAAAGTCTCACTGAATACAAAGAGGGTGGCGGATGAGAGAGCAAGGACAGCTGTTAAAATTGAAAGAGGAATCAAGGGGTCCCTCCCCGCCTCCCCTGTCCGCTCTTTTATCTTAATGGCGTTTTTTGCATCCTTTAGTTGTTCTCTCAAATCACGGGGGTCGAAGATCTCTTCCTGTAGCTCTGCAGAGTCTAGGCCCTTGATATCTTCACGGGTACTTTCAATCTCCTCATGGATCCTTTTGATATCATTCTCTAAACGTTCCAGTTCTTTATTTAGGGACGATAATCGTTCCTCAACGGCTTTGGCCTCTTGTATGAACGTTCTCGAAATGTCAACATTCCGGAAGTCTTCCTCTGACCAATTATTCAGCTCGGACATTGACCTGATCAATTCATCCTTTTTGCTTTTAATCGAGGTCTCGAGGGAGGCACGCTCTTTGCAGTCATCCATATATGTGTTCAATCCGTTTGCCAAAGAATTTATCTCTCCGGCACGAGATAAAATATCTTCATTGAGTTCCAAGTCGCTCCTGAGGGTCTCAAAGTCCTGGATCTTTCTTTTTCTTTCACGACCGCGATCATCGATCAATTTCCGTTCGTTGTTAATTTTTTCCAGATCTTCTAACTTATGGAGAGGAAAATCCTCCACGTGTTTCAAATCTACAATCTCTTTTTCGAGGTCTTGGAGAGTGAGACAGTTCTCCCTTTGGGATTTTAAGGCATCCAACCAGCGTAGCTCTCTATCAATCCTGGCAATCTCCTTTGACAATTCTTCTTCATCTTTTTCAAGTGATTCCTTCTCTGAAACGATCTTCTCAAACTCGGGCTTAGCTTTTTTCAGGACCTCCACACTCTCTCTAAGCTGTTGAATCTCATTATAGCAAATTTCCAATTCTTTGTTTGATCTCGTGGATGTCCTCTTCCCCATCATCTCTTCCATCTCTTTGCTCAGAGATTCCATCGCTTCTTTGATCCCTCTGACACCGGGATCTACGATTATTCGTCCCTCTGCTTTTTTAAGGGGGCCATTCTCCAGCTCGTTCAGGCCGATAGCAAAGAGTGATTCATAGGTATCAATGTCCATACCATGAAATATCTCAGAGGGGAGCGGTCTGCCATCGCGCTCCCTGAGATTACTACCCCGCCTCTCTACGTGTATAATATCGCCGCTATCCATTTCCAATACCAATGAGCCACGGTGTTCTTTAGACGGCAAGGGATAGCGTTTACGGTTACCAGCTTTGAACATGCCAGATCGTATGAATTCCATCAGTGAACTTTTGCCACTTTCGTTATCACCGGTTATTACAACCAGACCGTCAGGGAATTCGGCCTTCAGCCCATCAATTGCTGCGAACCTATCAACACTCACTGATCTGATCCTCATTCTTCACCCCTCAAAAGGCGTTCGAACAGCTCCACCGCTGCTTCTTGGGCTATCTCTGACAGTATTTCATCATTTATCTCATCTATCCATTCGTGGAAACGTTGTGGGGCTCCTTTAAGAATGGCCCGAACCTCATCTGGTGATGCGGCAAGCGTGTCGGCATGCCGGAGCACGGAAGCCAAGAAATCATTACCTCCTCTGCGTGATTCTAGATCGATGTCAGGCCTTGTATGTACAAGATAACGGACACAACGCGATCCGCGAGAGCAGCATATCTCCTCGGCCATCTCCTCCGCGTTCCTCTCAGAGCGCAAGATATTATCCAACGGTCCTCTGCCTATAAACTTCACAACACTAAGTGCGTGCTGTTCTATAGGAGGTGTTGAGGCTCGCAATTGATCGAGGGAGGTCTTATCGGTTATGTCGACGGTCAGCGTCTCCCATACGAATGGTGCCAATGAGTGAAAACTGAGGTCTATTACCTTTCCATCGGCCACAGTGACCAGGTAGCATCCCTTCTCGCCCTGCTCGTTGACATGTCTTCCCTGGGTGTTGCCAGGGTAAACTATGTGCGGATCTTCATGGATAATGCCTCTTTGGTGCACATGGCCAAGCGCCCAGTAATCAAAACCCTTTTCGCAAAGCTCGCCTACTGTGGTAGCCGAATACATCTTATGCTCTCGGCTACCTATATTACAGTGGAGAACGGCGATATCGAAGACATCACCAAACGGCTCTAATCTTTGGCTTAGATCCTCTATCACTTCCGTTTCAGCATAGCTGATACCTGTGACATTTGCCACCTTCTGCCCGTCTTTGTAAGCTGGTGCACTTTCACCTTCTGTACTGAAACGGATAACGTTCTTAGGAAGAAGGATATGTTTTGACCATGAATCCAGAGGATCATGGTTCCCACAGACGATGAAACAATTGATTCCGTGCTCCCCCAATCGTTCCATTGCGTCACGGAAACGGAATTCCGCTCTTATGCTGCGTGTCTCGGCGTCGAAGATATCACCGGCAATAACGACAAAATCAACGCTCTCCTTTATGGCCAGTTCTACCATTTTTTCCATGGCTATGAAAGTGGACTCCCTCATTTCGTCGGCCCACCTTTCATATCTTTTTTGTAGACCCTTGAACCCGCTCTCTAGATGAAGGTCAGCACAATGTATGAATCGGAATGAAGTGGCCCTTTTCATTATAACTCTCCTTATAGTACCATCGAATAAAGTTTTACTGATGGGGGTGTCAGTTTTCTTGTCTCGTAACGATTCGGTCAGTATACTTACGACGCTCCTGGCGGTTACGATAGGAAATCACACAAAAATAAGCAGGGGAGTGCCATCCCTTCAACTTAGAGAATGCTTTGATCCAAAAGATATAATTCATGAGGTCATGGCGTTCATAGCTAGAAACGCTATCCCTACCGTTGGGACAACGATGAAAGCCACAGTGGTGATGGAGGTCATATCGATGAAGTTTGATGCCGTGCCGATGACCATCAGTGCCAGGCCCATCAATGAGAGTCCTCTACCCACAGATCTTGCCAGCCCATCTC
>DUKW01000056.1 GCA_013329105.1 Candidatus Methanomethylophilaceae archaeon
CCCCCGGGGGGCCCCGGGGCCGGGGGAAACCCCCGCCGGAATGGGCCACCAGGAAACCCCGCGGCAGATGTTATGAGCCGGCCGCTCTCTGGGAGAGCGGGAGGGTGAATCCCCCGCTGGTTTACTACCGAAGCAAAAGTTCCCCCCGCCAGCGGGAGGGAGAACGAAAGCAAAAAAAGGAAAGGAATGAACCCTAGCGCAGCGGAGTCCTCTCCACCTCCAGTCTATCTGCGGTAGGATATTCCTCCACGATATAAGATCTGAACGGCACCTCATCATATATCTCCTCCAGTATCCAGGGGGCTATCTCAAGCCTTTCCTTTTCGCTGTCGAGATTCATGAATTCCAATGGTATCTCGAACTCTTCACAGAGCCATTGCATAACTTTCTGCGGTTCATCGCACTCTATCACGCCCTTGAGAAGCGTACCGTCCTCGGTGATTTCGTCGCATCCCTTGGCCACCCGCTCTGCCCGCCGCAGCAGGCGGCGGCGGAGCTGTACCGAATCCTTGAATGCCGACGAGCAGTAATGCACGTTAATGCCCCTGCTCTCCATAAGCAGCCTCCTCGCCAGCTCCTCCGAACCCTCTACCGCTGAGGAGAGATCATCTTTTATTTGATAGCCGAAACGTTTCATCATGCTGTAGTTTCCTTCTGAAAACTCGAGCTCGTTAAGGTTCACGAAGTCCATACCCGCCTCTGCAGCGAAGGCCAGCGCCTTACGCAGTTCCCGCTCTCTGTCAGGGAGGGCGGGCAGCTCCAGGCCAACGCTCATGCCCGTGCGCGAGATCAGTCTGCGGAACGGCAGTTCGTCCATTCTCGTCCACATCTCCAGCGGCGGATGGAAACGTATCTCGTCCAGTCCCGCGTCCTCCAGTCTTCGTAGTTTGTCAATGTTCACGGAGCATGTGTAGAGGTGGATATGATGAGCGACGCCAAACTCCTTCTTGAGCGTGGCTATGGCCTTTTCTGTTCTTTCCGCACAGAGAAGCGGATCGCCGCCGGTGATGCCGGTGCCGGTGGCGCCTATCTGTCTTGCCTCGCGGATGATATCTTCCTTACTTTCTACGCGCGCTTCGTTGGCAAAGATCAGGTCATTCCCCTTTTTCACCTCGGAGAGCGGACAGTAATAGCAGCCTCCCTGGCAGCGGCCGCTTATAAAGAGCACCAGTTTACCACCCTCGCGGCAATGTTGACAGCCGTGAGGCAGCGTGCCCCTGAGCAGCGAGCCACATTCCATCTCTTCCATGTGTATGGATATGCGGAAACAATTTAAGAAGATCACCGCCTTGTAAGCCCTCAAGGAGATAAGGAATGAGATGCGAAACCAGACTGGTACTGGCCCTTGATGAGACATCACCCCGTCAGGCCTTGGATATCGTCAGCCAGACATGCGAGCACATCGATGCCATCAAGGTGAACTGGCCTCTTATACTCAACGCCGGACCCGAGTTCATAACACGTCTCGCTCTGATGAGCGATGTGATTTGCGATTTCAAGATAGCTGATATTCCCAATACCAACCGCCTCATAGTGGAGAGAGCAGTGAATCTGGGTGCCTCGGCGATCATCGTCCATGCCTTCGTAGGTGAGGACTCTCTTCGAGCATGTATGGACGCAGCTGGCGGCGCCGAGGTATACGTTGTGACGGAGATGTCCCACCCCGGCGGGAAACGTTTCACCGCTCCCCACGCCGAAGAGATGGCGGCGATGGCTCTCGGTTGCGGTGCCCATGGCATCATTGCCCCCGCAACCAGGCCTGAGCGGATCGCCTCTCTCCGTGAGATGATAGGTAAGAGCATGAAGATTCTCTCACCGGGCGTGGGCGCTCAGGGAGGCAGCGCCGCAGAGGCGGTGGCTGCCGGCGCTGATTACGTCATAGTGGGCAGGGCCATCTATCAGTCTACCGATCCGGAGGCATCGGCCCGTTCCATAAAGGAAGAAATCGCCGCTCTCTGAGTTCCATTTCTAGGGGGTTCTGGCTTCCTGAGAATCTATTTATACGGTGTGTAATATCGCATGCCACTCATCTGCAGAGGAGATCTTTCAATATGAGTGCTAAGGAGAGGGTGACGGCCAAAGAGAGGGCCAGGTCCCGCACGGACGGCCATCATGAGGCCCATTTGGCCCTGACCGGTAAGCATACGCTGCTCGTCCTGGCGGCGATAGTGCTCCTTGCCTTTTTCCTAAGGAGTTTCTTTGCCTACGGCCCATCCATAAGCAATGGCTTTGCTCTGTCAGGCGGCTCTGACGCGGTCTACTATCAGCGTGTGATCGATCATATAGTTTCCACCGGTCAGCAACTGGTCAATGACCCCCTTCTCAATTATCCCTATGATTCAGCGAACCCCCGTGAACCCCTCTACGCTTGGGTAGTGGCAGTGGGAGGGATGTTCCTTACGCTCTTCGGTATTCCCACGGAGACGGCGGTGGGCATGAGCTTTGTGTTCTCAACCGCCATATTCGGTGCTCTGGCATGTATACCGGTCTACCTCATTGCCAGAGAAACCTTCGGTAACCGCACCGGTCTCATAGCGGCTGCTCTTATGGCCATATCAGCAGCAGCGATATCGCCATCTGTCCTCTCTAACGGCGACCACGACGCCATGGCCATGTTCTTCATACTCTGGACGTTCTATTTCTTCTTGCGAGCGTTCACTAAGGTGAAGGGCTCCCGTTGGGTAGAGGACTGGAGATCCCTGCGCTCGATCAAGGAAGGCCTTAAGGCATTCGTTCGAGAGAACAGGGTGGGTATTTTGTATGCATTTCTGGCCGGCATCTCGCTTGCGCTGGTATCTCTCACATGGAAAGGTTTTGTCTATGCCATGGCCATCCTTGTCATCTTCCTGCTCGTGCAGCTTCTCATAGACCGTTTCAGCAACCGCGACTCGATGCCAGTCGCGATCCTATTTGCGGTCACCGGCGTCTCCTGGGCGCTGCTCTCCCTTCCCTATTACCTAGGGATGGGATTCATCAACACATGGTGGGATCTGCCGGCCTATCTTGTGCTGGGCGGACTCATAATTTCAGTTTATTTCACTGTGACGCGCGATAAACCCTGGACGCTAGCCATCCCAGGTTTCGTGCTGGTTGTGATAGCCGGTTTGGCTTTTCTTGCCTTGTTCCTGCCTCATGTGCTCGAAGGATTGATCTCCGGACAGGGGTACTTTGTGCAGAGCAAGCTTTACAGCACCATAGCCGAGGCGCAAGCGCCCAGCTTCTCCTCGCTGGCAATGTCTTACGGCGTAGCTACGATATGGCTGGCCATAGTGGGCGCGATCTACGCCGTAATACAAATACCAAGGGTCAAAAAACCCGCATATGTTTTCATAGTCGTATGGCTGGTGGTGGCCATGTTCATGGCCTCCAGCGCCCAGCGTTTTGTATTCAACGGCGCCGTGGCTTTTGCCATCGCCGCCGCTGTGGCCATCGATCTCCTTCTGAGGAAAGTGGACCTGCGCTCTTACTACAAAGACATAGGCAGCGCAGACTGGCGCAGGAAGTGGAGAGAAGTGCTGAAACCCGTGCCGCTGCTGACGGTTCTCTTCATGACTTTCCTTGTGCTTGCACCGAACGTATGGGTGGCTGTAGATGCCTCTATGCCTAACAACACAAAGGCCGATTACGATAAGCAGATCTACGACGCGATGCCCTCCTTCTTGCAGCCTGATGATTACGAATACGGTAACCTTTACTATCTGGGCAGTAGAGGCTCCAGCATATACACCGAAAAGAACTGGAATTTCTTCGATGCATTTGATTGGCTATCACAGCAGGATTCCGATATATATCCGGAATCAGAACGGCCAGCCTTCCTCTCATGGTGGGATTATGGTTTTGAGGCGATCACCTATGGCGCCCATCCCACCGTTGCGGATAACTTCCAGAACGGTTACAACATGGCGGCCAATTTCATAACGGCGCAGAGTGAGGAGGAGGCAATCGCGCTCTTCATAGTCAGGATACTGGAGACAGAGCGTTTCAGCAACGAGACCCGCTCAGTCCTAGCCGATCACGGTATCAACCCAGACGCCCTGGAAGACAGGATATTCAATTCAGGGAATTATATCAACACGATATTAGCTAATCCGTCGGTTTACGGTTCTTATTCTGATGACCTCTCGGCTGCCAATGCGAGGTATATCGAATCCTCACATTATCTTACCTCCCGTTTAGATGGTGAAGGTCTGGCCTCCCTCTATCATAACTTACGCGATACCACAGGCAACGACATTGCTTACTTCGCCGTCGACACCAGGCTCTTTCCGTGGAGCGTAAACAGCATGGGTATATTCTCCGCTCCCGCCAAGCTCTCCGACCACGTGATAGATGAGTTTGGCGTTCCCTCCGATTTCTATGAAATCTATGCATATCTCTCTGACGGCTCCTACGTGCCGATTAGCGAACTGAAACAAGGT
>DUKW01000065.1 GCA_013329105.1 Candidatus Methanomethylophilaceae archaeon
TGGCGGATGTGTGTACCTGAAGGTTGACAGGTTTCCCAGGAACGGTGACGGATTTTGTGGAGAAATTCACAAGATCCTCTCTGACCCCTCCTGCTTTATCCACCAGACGCACAACCGCCGTGAAGTCTTGAGGATATTCCAGCGGATAAGATGGACAGAAATAAAGTGAACCCTCCCTGGTCCATTGAACCTTTCCGTTTACTATGCAGCCGTCGCTGTCAAGCAATATCACCTGTGTCAGCAGGCGATCGATATCATCAGGCTTGTCATAAATGAAAAGTAGACGGTCGTCAAATAAGGCCTCATTACTTCCATTTTCTGGTAACGAACTTATTAATGACGGCGTACCGGCAATTACACGGATTGTGGCCGAACGACTGATATTCATCCCATCTGCCTCCGCCCAGAGAAGGACCCTATGCTTGCCCTCATTCAATTCCACTTCCATGGAACGGGCAGTTCCCAGCAAATAGGATTCGCCATCAATCATACATCCAAACGTGGCCTCATCTGCACCCCAAAGCTCCCATGAGATGTTCAAGCTGCCGGCAGCCACGTCTCCTATAGGAGATGTCAGATCAAGAATTCGGTCTGAAGAACCAGTTACAAGGCCTATCTCTGCATGGCCCACCCGTCCTGCTGTATCTATAGCGATCAATTCGATCAGGTGGTAGCCTTCACTGAGACCTCTTAACGTTTTCGAGCTCTTGCAAGTCACATCAAATGGAGCCCCGCCATCGATGCGCAAAAGGACTCTCTTCACGCCTCCCGAGTCGCCTACGCTCCAATGGATAGTAGGATCAACTCCGACCATGGGATAGCCGGGTGGTGTATCGATAGAGATCTGCGGCATCTCGCTGTCCACCGAAAAAGAGCGAGTCAGGCTAACATTGTTACCGGCACAATCATGAACGATAAAGAACAACGTATGATTCCCATCGTCAAGATCCAGTGTTAGCGATCTCGAATTTAATGGTGGGGTGAACAACACACCATCTATTTCGATTTCGAAAAGTGAGACACCGGAAGGAGGGCTTCCAAGATCATACGATGTCCACGAGAGAAGAATCTCTGATGATGCCAATGTCCTTCCTTCCTTGGGGGAATGAAGTTCAAAAAATGGGGCCTTCGTATCGATGAAAAAACTCGTTCCTGCTGAGGAAAAGTTTCCATCGTTGTAATACGCCCTTACTCGAATAGTATGGGGTCCGTCATCGAGGGCCAAACTCAAAGAGGTAGATAGGCGATTATCGTTATACTCTCCGCCATCAACACTATACGAATAACCGATCAGATCCGATTGGTCGGACTCCCATAGTACTTCAAAGGGGCTTTCTCGTACGTATTGGGATATGGGGCGACTTATAATTACATGAGGTAAATCTGTGAGATATTCTATAGATTGAACAAGGACCCCCAAGTTCCCCTCACCGCTATATGCCTTTACTGCCAACACATTCTGGCCATATGACATTTCGAGGTCGCCGGCTAGTGGTGTAGCTGATGGCATACACCTCATGGATCCATTCGTCCCTGCCCAGTAAGACTCGATATCCTCAGCAGACGTGGCGGTGAGGTTAAGGGCCGTTGTAGAATAGAATGATGATGGTATAGATGCGATAAATATCGGTGCATCGTTTACATTGGTAGTAAGAGGAGAGAGATCGATGCCACCTCCACCCATCTGATACGGAGAGCCATCACGATGATCGCTCCACCAATTGCCTTCCCAATGATTCTCACCCTCGTCAAAAGCCTGCTCGCCCTTCTCCCATATGTCGCTGCCATTGCAGTCGACAAAACTGTTTCCAGACAGATTGCTACCGTTACCAACGAGCCGGATAGCATGACTGCCACAGCGAGAGAAAACGTTCTCTTCCACAGTCAACGACGACCCGCACGAGTCTATACCCACCTCATTGCCGGATATGATGCTGTTGTTTTTGAAAAGCACCTGAGAGAGTTGCGATAAAAGACACACATCATTATCGTTGAAGCGATTGTCCTTCACTGTTATCACTGACGAGGTAGCCCCTATCGCCAATTCATTAGAATTGAAAGTATTACCCTCCACTGTAACATTGCTGCTGTTGTTTAAGCTGATCGCTGTGCCAACACATGAAAAAAGGTTACCGCTGATGCGTACGTGAAGAGAGGTGTTATGGAGAGAGATCATTGACTCTCCTCCCTGTATCCCTGATATGATGAACGGTTCGACTTCTGTTCCCTCACCTTCTATGAAGCCCTTATGGGCTAGATCTAAGAGATCGCCATCATCGTCGATTTTCACTCGAAATGATGGAACCTCATCGTAACCGCCCACCTTGAGAGCCGGATCGCCCAACAGGTTCAGCGATGCGTACACCCATGATATATAGGGGTTGCTAAGGTTGGCTGCCTGAGATTCCTTAGCGGACTGATGAATGTCGCCTAAAAACCCCCCACTCGTGAAAACTCTCTCCATGAATGCCTTGTCGAAGAGATTGGAAGGGCCTTCAGCATAATCAGAACCGGATATGTACCAACCAAAACGGGAATTGACTATATTAGCCACAGAGTTCCCTTCATCTGACAACATGGCTACAGACACACAGCTCTGTTTGTCGAAACCGCCTACGTTACAGGCCTGACTATAGATTATGTAAGGCATCTCGTTATCGACGCTGGCTACATTTGAGCTCTGCAAATGACAAAGAACATCATAGTCCCCATGCCCCATATGGTTTACCAGATGTGCGTTACGAAGTGCTGAACTTACTGTGCTAAGACCCAGAACACCCTCTTCCCGTTCATACAGCTTAGTAAGGTTGTACGAATCTGGAACGTAGACGGTGTTTGTATCTTTTATATCTCCTCCCCATACAGTGTCATCCAGTCTCTCTCCTATGAACAGCACCTCAGAGAGGGAGTCTCTGCCCATGCGCGATTCATAATTTATCACTTTATCGACGTAATTACTAGCAGCAGAGGCGGTGGATACGGGAACGCGCCCAACCATTAGCTCGGCAAAGGGGTCAAAACCCTTACTCCAATCAACGGGATCAAAAGCCCCATAGTACATGTCAGTGGGTATGTTTTCTGAAAAGTACGAAGCGTTGAGGTTGACCGTATGCACAGGTATGATATTTTTCCCACCACCTAGAAGAAGATAAGAAATGGAGCTTACATTATATTGATTCCATACGAAGGAACGAATGGCCTCTTTCAACGGGACACCGGGAAAGGAGGCGGCAATATAACTCGTGTTAACTACAACGGTGGATATTCCCAACATATTTCTCCATTGCTGTAGTCTATGAAACTGGTCCTCCAAATTAGAGGAGGTTATAATCAACATATCATATTCACCAGCAGAACGAACCGCAGGGGGAAGCATGTTCGTTTCTGTACTGGCAGCCGTCGGTCCACTGTCTGAGACCGTGTAGGATATCTTTACGCTCACCTTGCTATGAAAATAGGCCGTTCCCTCCACTATCTGAATGGGCGTGACCGCCAAAGGCAATACTGGTTCCTCATTCCATATAAGAGACCCCATATATGCCAGTGACGTCCT
>DUKW01000141.1 GCA_013329105.1 Candidatus Methanomethylophilaceae archaeon
GATAGACCTGGCCCCCAATGGTCGTCTGGCGTTCGTCCTTGAGGGAGGATATCACTTGAGAGCAACGGCAGAAGTGGTATACGGTATCATAGCCTATCTACACGGGAAAGAGATGTTCATCGAGTATTGTGAGGAGTCTGAAGAGCCCCTCTTAGCTAAGGCGTATCTGGACAGAGCAGTAGCTGTGCACTCTCGTTATTGGAAACTTTGAACGGGGAATCTTATTTAAGCACAGGGGAATACAGGCGTAGGTATGCAGCAAGAACTGAAACGGAGGCATCAGAGTGACCGTTAAGGTAGGCATCAATGGATATGGAACTATAGGCAAGCGGGCTGCTACGGCGATCAGTGCTCAGGATGATATGGAGGTAATAGGGGTTACCAAGACCCGCCCCAGCTTCGAGGCCAGTCTGGCGTTGGAGAGGGGTTTCCTTCTGTATACGGATCCCGAAAAGATGGGGGCGTTCAAAGAGGCAGGTATAGAGGTCGCAGGCAGCATTGACGAATTATTAGACGCTGCTGATATAATTATTGACTGTACCCCTGGCGGAGTGGGCGAGAAATACCGCCCGCGTTATGAGAAAGCGGGGGTAAAGGCCATTTTTCAGGGAGGAGAGGATCATGGTGTGGCAGGTATATCTTTCAATTCCACTGCCAACTATGACGAGTCGTGGGGGGCCCAGTTCTCCCGTGTCGTCTCCTGTAATACTACTGGCCTGTTGCGCACACTGTATCCTTTGGACAAAGAGTTCGGTATAAAAGAGGTGTTTGCTGTTCTGATAAGAAGGGCGGCAGACCCAGGGGACAGTAAGAAGGGTCCGATTAATGCTATCGAACCCTCCCTTAAACTGCCTACCCACCACGGCCCGGACGTTCAGAGCGTCATGCCGTGGCTTGATATTCAGACAATGGCAGTGAAGGTGCCTACCACCGTCATGCATCTACATGCCAACAAGATTGAGCTCAACGAAAAGGTGTCTGTCGAGGACGTTTTGGCCATATGGGATAAGGCCCCCAGAATACGCTTCGTGAGGGGTGCCGACGATATCAAGTCTACGGCTCAGGTGATGGAATTGGCACGTGATTTGGGGAGGTCGCGTAGCGATCTTTTCGAGATAGCGGTATGGGAAGACGGGGTTAAGACCGTAGATAATAGCTTGTTTTACTACCAGGCCATTCACCAGGAAAGCGACGTCGTGCCGGAGATAGTCGACTGTGTGCGCTCAATGTGTAAGATGGAGAAAGACGCGATGCGTTCCATATCCAAGACAAATGCTGCCATGGGCATTCCTAAATGAGAGCTCTCAGCCGATACTATGATCTGCTGTGGCTTACCAGCAATTAAATACTGAGGAATATAATTGCAATCGATGGCCGTGTGACGCCATCAGGAGGCAGATATGAACAGTGACATGGAAGACGTCAAACGGTATGCGGATAAGCTGTTGGCCTACCTGATCGACATGGGAGAGCCTGTTTCCTATGATGAATTGCAGGAAAAGGTCTTTGAAGGGGACTATCAATTGGCTGTTGACACGCAGATGTGGGCGCTCGAGACAGGTCTGGTGGACAACGTCTCTGTTCCCAAGGACCCAAACGATGATCCGAAATCATGCATGCGCTACATGGTTCCTACCGATGAGGGTAAGGCCTGGCACGGTGCTTTTAATTTCCCTTACGTCATCTCACGCTACAACGAGAAGGAGACGGTTTGGGAGTATCTCTGTGAGATCACCGATGAAATGTGCATCCACGAGGGCCGGCTGCATTGTGACCAATGCGATGTCCCCAAGCGATGAGAAACCTCTTTACAAACTTTCTTATTGTAGTATGGCAAAAAGGTATTTTAGTTGATATCAATCCCCCAATCTCGCTGACGGAGAATCCGGCATGAAGGAGATCAACACATTAGACGACTTTGATTTTCAGGACCGTACTGTGCTCCTGCGGGTTGACATAAACTGTCCTCTGGATCAAGAGACATTGCGCATAGTCAATGATGCTCGTATACGCCGGGTGTCTCAGACTGTCAGTGAACTTCTGTCTAGAGGCTCTAAGTTGGTAATACTTGCACATCAGAGCCGTCAGGGCAAATGGGACTTCATTTCTCTGGAGCAACATGCGGAAAGACTTTCACGCTATGTGGGCAGGGAGGTTAGATTCATTGACGACGTTATAGGAGAGAAGGCACAGAACGCCATACGCTCTCTCAGGCCGGGGGAGGCCATCATGCTGGATAACGTACGTACCTTGGAATGCGAGACCAAAAAACTGCCTATGGAAGAGCATGCAAAGTCGGAGTTGGTGAGGACATTGGCCCCGCTTGCTGATTATTTCGTATGCGATGCTTTTGGCGCTGCCCACCGTTCGCAATGCTCTTTGGTAGGATTTCAGGCGGTACTGCCGTCAGCCGCCGGACGCCTAATGGCCAAGGAACTATTCACATTGAAGGGGATGTTCGACGATCCCAAGAGGCCATCAGTCTTCATAATCGGCGGGGCGAAGTTCGGTGATGCCATACGCATGGTGGATAGCGTTCTCCTTCGTAACAAGGCTGACTTCGTTCTGCTTACAGGTCTTGTCGGTAACGCTTTCCTCAGGGCCCGCGGTGTGAACCTTGGGCGTGCAAGCGAGAGTGTCTTGGCTGAAGAGTTTAGCACTGAGAATATGGATGCGGCACGTGATGCCCTGCGCAAGCACGGTCACCATATCGTGCTGCCAGTGGATGTGGCCGTGGACCGTGGCGGCCGGCAAGAACTAAGTGTAGGGGACCTTCCCTCTGAAGAGCCGGCAATCGACATTGGAACGCGTACGGTTGATAAGTTCGGACGGATTATCCGCAATGCGGGTACGACCTTCATGTCGGGTCCGGCAGGTTGCTACGAGCGGCCCGGCTTTGAGATTGGGACTAAGGGACTTATGATAGCGATGATTGATGGAGGGGGGCGCTCGGTTATAGGGGGAGGCCACACAGTAGGTGCCGCTGAGGACTTTGACCTTGTCGACCAGTTTTCTTATGTGAGCACCGCCGGTGGTGCCCTGGAGGCATTTCTTTTGGGCAAACCGTTACCTGCGGTCGAGGCCCTCAAGTACGCCTATCTGAAGCATAAAAAAGATAAGAAATGATAAACAGTTTTATTCGCTCATGCGGTGCAGTGCTTCTTCTATTCGCTCGAGAGGGCGTGTGAGGGCCACGCGTACGAAGCCCTCGCCTGCCTCACCGAAACCCACGCCGGGGGTGAAGACGATACCCTTTTGCAGCATCTTCTCTGTAAACTTCATGGAATCCATGCCGCAGTCGAACCAAACGTAGAATGTGGCCTTAGGCATGGGCACGTCGAAACCAAGCTCGCGAAGACCCCTCACCAGCACATTACGTCTCTTACCGTATATGGCCATGTTGTCACTGATGACCTTAGGTAGCCTCCTTCCCTCGTACATGCCTAAGGCATATGCCGCCGCTTTCTGGATGAACTTCGGTGCTCCAGAATCGATCTGTGACTTGCACTTTTTCAGGCCGGCAATCAGTCGCTCATCGCCCACGGCATAACCTATACGATAGCCGGTCATATTGAATGTCTTTGAAAGAGAGCCGAACTCTATCAGCTCTCTCCCGGCTTCTAGAGCGGAAGGCGCGAGGTAACCATCGAAGCACATTTCCGAATAGGCGTTGTCATAGCAGAATATGACTTCATTGTCATTACACCATTCTATGACCCCCCTGAGGTAATCGACGTCACAGGTCGCGCCTGTTGGGTTGTTGGGATAGTTCAGAAAGAGCATCTTGGCATCGTTGGGGCACCGCTCTACATCGAGGAGGAACCCCTCCTCGGCTAGAAGAGGTACCTTCACGGGAACCGCATCGGAAAGCACCGCCGCGCCGTTGGCGTAGACGGGATATGCTGGATCTGGAGATATTACCTTCTCCCCAGCGTTCACAAACGCTTTGCACACATTTGCAAGGGCTTCCTTGGATCCCAGGGTTATGCAGACCTCCTTGTCAGGATCTAAATCAACATCGAATCTTTTCTTGTAGAAATCGGCCACCGCCTGCCGCATGTATAGCTCTCCGGAGCTGGAGGAGTATGTATGATTCTCTTGAAGAGTAACGGCCTCCTGCAACACTTTGATTATAGGTTCGGGAGTGGGCAGATCCGGATCCCCTATCCCGAAATCGATGATATCTATACCTTCAGCACGTTTTTTGGAGGTAAGCTCCTCCAGCCTGGCGAACAGATATGGCGGCAGTCTTTGCAATCTGTCGGCGAAAGCGATGTTCATTGTTGTTTTTCCTCCTTGTAATAATAGTAACCTTCAAAGACAAGCTCAGCAGGTCCCGACATCTGGACTTGGCTCAGGTCCCTGCTCACAGTAATCTCCAGTTTTCCCCCTGGCAGTTTGACCTCTACTGGGTGATCGAAAGGCACAATTCCGTTTATGGCAGCTGCCACTACAGAAGCACAGGCTCCCGTCCCGCAGGCCATCGTCCAGCCCGCACCACGTTCATAGACTCTGACGCTCAGTGTGCCGTCCTCAACACTAACGAACTCGACATTTGTGCGCCGAGGGAAAAACGGGTGCGACTCTAGTTCTGGCCCCAGCCTTTCGATCTCATCAGTCTTTAACGGATCAAAAGTGACCAAATGGGGGTTCCCCATTGATATGGCGGTGGCGCTTATCTTGCGCCCGCCAACCTTCAGGACGCCATTTATGAACTCCCCGTCGTAATCGATAGGAATCTTCCTCCCGTCGAGTATGGGCGCGCCCATATTCACTTTCAGCATCACCGCTTTGTCTTCCTCGGCGGTGACGACAACACTTAACACTCCTGCTAAAGTCTCAATGCTTATCGTATCGTTGCGCACCCGTCCAGTATCATAAAGGTGTTTCGCCACACAGCGTATCCCGTTACCGCACATCTCAGCTTCGGTCCCGTCCGCGTTCATCACCCTCATACGCACATCTCCTTTTTTTCAAGATGAGACGTACAGTATCACGTCGGCGCCTATGCCAAATGATCGGTCGCATGCGCGGCGTACAAACTCGGTATCAGAGGGGAGGCTCTCGTCGAAATCTTCCAGGAGGATAAAGTCGTTACCCAGACCCTGGTATTTCCAAAAATGTATCATCCTAAGAGCCTCGCGGGGATCGTTTGGTGGCGCCATATGTCGTCCATATCCTCTTTATCCCTTATGAGCGCTATCTCTCCCTTATCGACAAGGACCTCACGGCAACGGGGTCGGCTATTGTACTGGCTGCTCATGACGAAACCGTAGGCGCCAGTGTCGTATACCGCAATCAAGTCGCCTTCCTCCGGTTCAGGAAGCACACGGTCGCGGGCAAGATAATCACCCGATTCACATATTGGACCGACCACATCGAAACGCTCGGTGCAGGCCCGGCCAAATTTATTGGCGATTACCACATGGTGATATGAGTCATAAAAAGCGGGGCGTATCAATGTGTTGAAACCGGCATCCACACCTACAAAATTCTTGCGGCTTGTTCGTTTCACATCCACGCAGCGGGTGAGCAGAACGGTGCTGTCTGCCACGATATACCTCCCAGGCTCAACCGCCAATGTTCTTACCTCACTTTCCTCCTTCACCATTGTTGTCAATTCGGTTGCCAGTTCCTCTATGTCCATAGGCTTTTCGTTGGGCCGATATGGTATACCGATACCTCCTCCCATATCCAGAAATTCGAGTTTCAGGCCCAATTCGTCTTTTAGATCGCTGACCACTCCTAGTAGGATTTCCATAAGGTCTAAGAATGGCTCCACTGAGAGTCCTCCGGAGCCTATGTGGGCATGCAACCCTTTAGGTTTAAACCCTAAGTCCATAGCCTCACGGTACGCATCGACGATATCCTCGATGGGCACACCGAACTTGGAGTTCTTGGCCCCGGTAATTACTTTTTCGTGATGTCCGGACCCAATGCCGGGTGTGACCCTGAAAGAGATGGGGGCATCTATCGATATAGATGCCAACCTTCGCAGGGCGGAAAACGAATCCAGGTTTATATGGACCCCAGCTTCCACAAGACCCTCCAACTCCTCGTTGCTGACATTGACCCCCGTGTACATTATGCGTTCTGGGCTATACCCCACTTTGAGACAAGTAAGCACCTCTCCTAATGACACTGCGTCTATACAGGCGCCCTCTTGTTCCAAGATCTTCAGGATGGCCATGTTGCTATTGGCCTTGCAGGCGTAATGGATACGCGTGCTCATCTGTTTATTGAACGCTTTATGGATGCGGCGGAAATTGTTCCGCAGCGCCTCTTCGTCCGTGACGTATACAGGTGTGCCGTAACGGTCTGCGATTTCGGTGGCCGACAGGCCCCCTATTATCATCTCACCATCTCTACACTCGAAATCTCTCATGATTTATCACCAATGAATCCGTCGTGAAGGGCTTTCACTACCGCTGTGGCATGATCCATGGGTACTACAAAGTTCAGGGAGACTGTGGATGCCCCCTCTGATATGAGCTCTACGTTGGCCCCCGCATCGCGTACCTTGGAAAATATCTCTGCAGAAGCACCGCAACGATCC
>DUKW01000011.1 GCA_013329105.1 Candidatus Methanomethylophilaceae archaeon
CTTACTCTTAGACGCCGGCGATCTCCCATCCATGTGCCTCACAATACGAGCGCAACGTCTCCTCCTGGGCTTGTAGAGAGAACCCCTCTCTTGCCTGCTCTTCGGTAGAAACGCGAGTATATAGAGCGACCCTCATAAACCTATATCGTTACAGAGAATCATATCATTTATTCTGAAAAAAAGAAAAAGGAAGGGGTTTTAGTCCAATCAGCCGCGACGGACTAGCAATATCCCCGCGATCAGCACGATTATGACGACCGCAATCACCCCATAGTAGGGTGACTCCAGGAATAGGTCTATGATAGCGTCCACAAGGGAAGAGCCGGTTGTCTCGATGCCATCGATGTCCTCAATGGCTTCATTGGCCGCAGAGGGGGTCATGGACTCAAAACTGAATTGGCCCTCGATGTCTATGCCGCTTGTATTCGCCATATCCATAATTTGGAGACTGATCCCGTTAGCGATCTCGTTTGCTTTTTCGGACCACATATCCATATCAAAGAGTGCCTGCATATATGGTATGCCGCCGATGTATATCGACTCCCGATCCAATAGAGACGAGAGGGGTTCTGGGAGAGTCACATTCCCAAGAGCAGTGACTCCTTCTGGCAGTACCCAATATATGGTTGTGTTCTCACCGGTAAGGCCAAGGTTAACCAGTATATCGGTTTCGTTGCTCCCCCCACACGTCATGTTGATTGGATCGATCGGTATATCTAAGGTAGCAAACTGTCCGTTCGTTATGCTGAACTCATATTCGGGCTCATCGAGCAGCGGCGCAGGCTCATCAACGAAGTACTCAGCAGGAATCGTTACTTCCTCCAGGTTTATGGGGAAACCGTCCAGGCCGCTTGCATTGGGAAGCGCTTCGGCAATAGTAGCGAACAGCGCATCGATTCCATCGTTGATCTCATTGACAAGAGGCGATGTCCCACTGACCTGTAGGTCGATAACCCCTTCCAGACCGCCGTTGAGTGTTATGTCCTCAGTGCTGGTGTTCCATGTATCATCTACCTCAATAGGCAAGTCGTAGAGCTTGAATGCTGGCTCAAAGTCTGCGCCGAGCAGGAACTTGACGTCCAGAGTGGCATCGGCATTCAGACTGCCCATACTACAAGTGATCGCTCCTGTAGTATCATTCGTTTGTTTATATGGCATTTTGCTGATACCTAGCTCGAGTTCCAGTATGGGGTGCAGGTATGTCTCTATCCTGATTATGTCCATCGTTTCCTTATCAAAGGTCACTGACAGCGATTGGACCAGAGCCGCACGGCCTGAAGCGGAGAATGTCGTCGACACGTTGACCGTGTCTGCATCGTCGAACTCTGTTATGTTATCATAAGTGCCAGGCTCAGTCAGGTTGAGTAGGAGTACATCCACCGAAACGCCTAGTTCGATCTCCAAGCCAATCTTCTCGGTTATGGTTGCAGTGCTATCAGTTACATCGCTGACCTCTACGAGAATGTAGGCTGATATCGCACCGGTAGTGAGGCTGAAATCCTCGATCTCAACATCCTCGAGCTCGATATACTCTATCAAATTCTCAATGATTATATCTTCATAATTATTATAGAGTGACAGAAGATCGAGCTCCATCCCCAATGCGATGCCGTCCCCTTCTTGCCAATCGGGGGCTTCGTTATCAGCAGCCTCTGATCCAAACGGAATAAAGAGCATGACTGCTAGCAACGAAAACATCAGAGCAAAGGTTACGCATATTGCGAGGGCCCTTGCTGGCAGTCTATATGATTTAGACATAAAAAGGCATTTCTTTTACAGTTATTTAATACTAGGTCTTGGATGTTTATAATGTATAGATTTGAACAAATTGCCCATCGATCACGACATTAAAAATAGTCTCACTATGCTGATTATTCATATATTTTATTTTATTAGGACATGGTATATAAAATAAAAATAGATGATAATTCCCACTATTTCTATTTGGGTCAGACGACTATTGGTGTCGTCCTCCATACCGTTATTGATAGGGATTGTTGAGATGTTTTGGATCAATAGGTATCAGCTGCAGACTCACAACACAGTGTGCGAAAAACTGAAAGCGGTATGATCGCTTCATGCCTCCCTTCGCTGACGATACCCGCCCAGCGAAGTTGACCGCAGTATAAGGGGTTCTTTAATATACGGGAGATCGCCTGTCTGCTCCACATTTTTCCCTTCTTACTCGGTATTCCTTTTGAATTAAGATCGTTGGCGATTTGCTGGAGGGACATGCCTTCTGCCCGCAACGAATATATGCGCCTTACCGTCGCGGCCTCTTCTTCATTTATCTCTAGACCGTGAGCGGTGACATTATAGCCATACGGATGACCGAAACCCAGTATATCTCCTCCGTTTCTAGCTTTCTGCTCCATCCCCGCCCGAACCCTCTCACCTATCTGCTCGCTCTCCAGCTGAGCGATACGCTGCATGATGTCCATCACGAAGCGGCCCATGGCTGTCGTGGTGTCAAAACTCTCTTGCACAGAGATGAATTCCTTTCCCCAGGTGTTCAGCTGGTCCATCATGAGTGTGAAGTTAACCGAATTACGATGGATACGATCCATTTTTAGAACAAGTACGATATCCCAATTCTCGCGCTCCTCCATCATCTTTTTATATGCTGGGCGGGCGGTACTACGGCCGGAATGCCCCTCGTCCCGGTAGACGCCGGCGATCTCCCATCCTCTAACCCTGCAATAAGCTTCCAGACGACGATGCTGTGCATCCAGGGAAAAACCCTCACGTGCCTGATCCTCAGTGGACACGCGTATGTAAAGCGCTGCTTTCATTCCCATCCGACAATGATAAACGTTATCTAGCGTATTAATATCTGACGTTTGTCTGACATTTATTGCCTATACATGATTTCGGCGTCGGACAATATCAACGGCTTCTTAGTCATAAGAAGCGGGGCAACAACAATGGTAGACAACAGCGCCCTTATTACCAAAGAAACGAAGTTCACCTCAAAGACATCTATTATTATGCGGCCACCGTCCACATCTAATCGCTGAGTTCGATTCTGTTTCGGTCCTAACTTATAAAAAGAGAGTCAAAACAAGATCTATGATCTCTAACAAATACTGATCATCGCTGAGAATTACCCATTCACATCACTCTTAGTGCAGATGCCAAGGTTTCTATCATAGCAATTTATCAAAAGAGATTACTGCAGATGAGTGGTCAAGACGTACTCAACACGGAAATTCTCTGTTTCGTTCATATCATCTAGTTCATCTAGGGTGGAGTGTGAATTGTATGATCGCCGTTCTCTGCAGAGAATTTGCCCTTTCCGGTTTTGATAAATTCCCTCCATCGAGGGATAGTATAAAAGAACAACAAAAGAACCACATGATGGCGTCCCCTCATCAGCGCGGGTATAACAAGGTGCGGCGAGGCACTATCGACTCTGATATTAATGCGGTGCTCCATCCGACTTTATCGGAGACTTCGAGCCATAACTCATACGCAGGATCCGGTAGGGTAAAGGTGTGACCGTAACCGGTAACGATTCTACACCAGAAAAGGGTCTTGCTCCTGTTATCGGCTACTATTTTACTAGTATCGTATCTTCGAAACCGAAATGCAGCAACCTAACCCCTACCTTCTGGTCTTTGGCCGAAACTGACCATTTTTTGAGGCCATTGGCATATTGAATTATCAAAAATGTCAGTTATCTTGGTGTACAATGAAATGCTCGTAAGATCTTTGACTGATAAATATGCTGGCGACAGCAACCTATATGACATTTCAAAATAAAAAAGTGATTAGGTTTAAATGGTTTCGAGGAGCAAGATTTACATCATGCCGCCGGGAGTGCCCATTGGACCCATGCCACCCATGTTCGGGTCTCTCATAGGATCAGTGGGAGGTGCTCTCCTCGAAGCGATGACATCATCGATCCTGAGGATCATGTTCGCTACCTCCGTGGCAGATGCAATGGCTTGGGTCTTGACCCGCAAGGGTTCCAGCACGTTCAATGCTACCATGTCGGCAGCCTTGCCGGTGCTCAGGTCGATGCCATATACCTTGCCGCCCTTCTGTTCATGGGCATGCTTCAGCGATATGATCACATCGATACCGTCCAGACCGGCATTCTCTCCCAAGGTCCAGGGGATTATTTCCATAGCCTCAGCGAAGGCCTCTATAGCAAGTTGCTCCCTTCCGCCTACAGATGAGGCGTAATCGGCCAAGCGCATGCTCAGTTCGATTTCAGGCGCACCGCCACCGGGTACGACTTTGCCGTCCTCTAAGGATATTCCGGCAACACGCATGGCATCATGCAAAGATCTTTCAACTTCATCCAACACATGCTCAGTGCCGCCACGAATGATGATGGAGACAGCCTTGGGGTTCTTGCAACCCATTACAAAAGTCATCTCCTCGTCGCCGACGGTGCGCTCTTCAACCAGTTCAGCATTACCAAGGTCCTCGGGACTGATCTCATGGAGGTTGCCTACGATCTTAGCACCGGTGGCCTTAGCTAACTTCTCCATATCACTCTGCTTGACACGGCGAACGCAGAACATACCGTTCTTAGCCATGTAATGCTGCACCAGGTCGTCAACACCTTTCTGACAGAAGACGACATTGGCACCGACTTCCTTAAGTGTCTCCTCCATTTTGCGAAGTGTGTTCTCCTCTTCCGTCAAGAATGCGTTCATCGCCGTTGGATCGGTGATGTTGATCTGAGCATCAACCTCGGTTTTCTTGATTTCCATACCAGAGGAGATAAGGGCACTCTTGGCGTCCTTTACTTTCTTGGGCATGCGGGGGTGTACCCTTTCTTTGTCGAGTACGATGCCACTCACCAACTCGGTGTCAGCTATCGTTCCGCCGATCTTCTTTTCGACTTTTATGTTATCAACATCGACACCGCTCTCATCAGCGACCGCACGTACGGCC
>DUKW01000023.1 GCA_013329105.1 Candidatus Methanomethylophilaceae archaeon
AAATCCGGATGGCTGAGGTCCACGCAGACCCCCAAGTCTTCATTGGCAAGAAAGACCGCCGCTCCCACTTCCCGACCGATGTCAACTGATGTATAGGGGTGTGTTCCCTCACGGCGAGGGCGCACGGCGAAGGATTGATTGGGAAGAATTCTGCCGCGACTATAGGATGCGGCGCTTGCACATATTTCTTCCATGAAGCTGCCGCAGGTCTCAGCAACGCTAATCGATGCCACACCAAAAACCCGGCGCAGACTGTCGACGGCTTTATCTATGTTGTCCGCCTCCACGTAGAAACGTCCCTCTTCCGAGCTTAACAGTGCCTCTACCCCGTCCGCTGCCAACCTCGATAGGATATTGTCACGCAACATGGTCTCGAAATGTCTGCGGACAGTGCGACTCTTCAAACCCAGCTCTGCATAGCGGACAATGATAACGCTCATAGACTGTTATCCTTAGCTCTCTTAAAAACGGTTCTGTAAAAAAACAGAAAATAGAATGAATGGAAGAACTCTGGGCTCTGGCCCCGGGCTAATATATCAAAGAGAGGGAAGACGCACATAATATGCCTTTCTGAAAAGATAATGCTGTTTAACGTAAGTTCTCTCAAATGAGAAGAATCTGATGCAGATTGCACACTCCCAAGAGAGAGATAAAAAAATCCGTATCCTTTCTCTGCATTCTATCTCTTAGACTCCTTGTAATGAAACTCATACATGAAACTCGAAAAGAAACTCTGTTCACATTAATGTCAGTGAATACCTTTATTGAAACAACCCCATTAGGACATCAAGACCCCAAAGACTAGAATTCCTCTCCACCACAAGGGAAAAAGAGACTACCAGATCAAAAACTGTTTTGGAAGAGCTGGAAATCGATTAAAAAGCTAACGATTTATTTTCAAATCCCTATCCTGAGATCAGAGGACGACAGACAGAAATGCCTAATGGTGCAGGGGAAGGGATTTGAACCCTCGAACGTCTGCACGACTAGACCCTGAATCTAGCACCTTTGGCCAGGCTCGGTAACCCCTGCTTGAGGAGGCTGAACCGCATTATCCTACAAAAAACTTGGCAATAAAAAGATTTTCACAGGGCCTTAGCCCCGAAAAGGGTATCAACCTTTCATTATCTTCATCCAGCCACCACTCTCATATATAGCGAGGCCTCTCCTCATAAGAGCGCTTTGGAACTCTTCCCAGCTGATGATCTCCAGCCTATCGTTGTCTCCCTTGGTAAATTGGACGCCATCGGTGCCTTTCACGCGGCCGGGCTTTAGGCCTTTCTTCTCGGCTATTTCCCTCGCCTTTATTATACTTATTTTTTCCATAACCATTACCTATCCCTCCTACATCCATACATATCCAGCATGGTTATTGCGTTATTTCATTGCGCAATATATATATCTTTGCTAAAAATTAGCTTATCCAGACATTCTTTGGTATATAAATTTAACTAAATACCTGTGGTCTAATGCCAGTTTATTTATTATTTTCTTTATACAATTAGAAACCGAGAATCAGAAAAAAAGATAACCCCGACGGCCGATAACTCAGCTGCTATGTCATTATTTGGTTCATCGGGGATCAGAGGAAAGGTCAACAAAAAAATAAGCCCTGAACTTATGCTTTCTGTAGGGGCAGCGGTTGGTTCGCTTTACAATGATGTGATTATAGGCATGGATAGCCGTAGTTCTGGTGATATGTTATCCAACTCCCTAGTAGCTGGTCTTTGCTCAGTGGGCTCAAACCCCTATATGGCGGGAGTCTTGCCAACCCCCACCCTGGCCCGTGCCGCAAAAGAATATGATGCTGGTCTCATGATTACTGCATCCCATAACCCCGCAGATTACAACGGCGTAAAGATGTGGAACCCCGACGGATCGGCGTTCGATGAGTTTCAGACAGAGACGGTAGAACATCGCATAATCGAGGCTGAGTTCCACCTCCACAACTACGATTCATTAGGCACGCTACGCAAACACCAAGGTGCTCTGGAAGAGCACCGTAAAGCTATAGGCTCAAAGCTGGACTGCGATTGTGATATTGTAGTTGATTGTGCATCGGGACCCACCTCTTTGATAACACCTATTTTACTAAGAGATATGGGCGGATCGGTGGTCACCCTCAACAGTCAGATAGATGGTCGTTTTCCTGGAAGGATGCCTGAACCTCTCGAGGATAACCTAAAAGATCTCATAACGCTGGTACGCTCACGGGGGGGTATTGGCATCGCCCACGACGGCGATGGAGACCGTGTCGTTGCTGTGGATGAGACAGGACGTTATCTCGGGGGAGACCCCCTCCTCTCATTGTTTGTGGATCATCTCTCCCCATCCTCTGTGGCCGTTCCCATCGATGCTTCCCTCGTCATAGACGATATGGTCGGCAAAGTCATCAGGACAAAAGTAGGGGATGTTTTCATATCCGATGCTATGCGCAAAATGAAGATACCTTTTGGCGGAGAGCCCTCAGGCACTTACATATTCGCCGATCAGGGCCTCTATCCTGACGGCGTCTATGCCGCAGCTCTCCTAGCAAATATCGCATCTGAGGGTAAGCTGAGCGATCGCGTGGATGAATTGCCATCGTATCCCCGAATGACAAAGAAATATCCTCTGGAAAAAGCCAAAGGGGCTGTGATGGCCAACCTAGAGGAGGAAATATCCTCTTTGGAATGTGAAGACGTTATCACGATCGATGGCTTTCGGGTCTCTCTTGACGATGCGTGGTTCCTGATTCGCTTCTCCGGTACCGAGCCGGTGATACGCATGACAGCCGAAGCCCGCAACGAGGCAGGGCTGAAGGAGGCGGTAAGCATGGCCGATGAGATTATAAGAAGGTGCCTTGAATGAAAGCCCTTATTCTTGCCGCTGGTGAGGGGATGCGCCTCAGACCTCTGACCAGCAATATACCCAAACCCCTTCTGATGGTGGCTGGAAGGCCGTTCCTTACCCATTCTATTGAGGCTCTCAAGGCTGCAGGTGTGACGGAGATATACATACTGACGGGTTTTCGCGGCGACCGCATTCGTTCCCATTACCGCAACGGTGAGAAACTTGGAGTAACGATAAGTTATCTCGAGCAAAAAGAAAGAAGAGGTACAGCTCATGCCATCGGTATGGCAGAGACCGTAATGGATGAGTCGTTTTTCTGCTTGGCTGGTGATGTACTTGTAAATGGCGATGACCTCATCCGTATGCGGGAGCTTAACGAGGAGACTGGGAAAAGCGTCGTTGGTGCCACCACGGTAGAGGACCCCTCTCGTTTTGGTGTCATAAACGTGGAAGAGGGTATGATGAAGGGGCTGGAAGAAAAACCTAAAAAAGCAAGCAGTGCACTGGTGAACGCTTCCATTTACCTCCTGGAACCTTCAGTATTCAGATATATACACGAGACTCCTCTTTCGCCACGCAACGAGTATGAGATCACCGATTCACTGGTGGTTATGGCCAAAGAAGAAGGCGTAGCCGTCTATACTCTTCAAGGTAAATGGATAGATGTCGGTCAGCCCTGGGACCTT
>DUKW01000137.1 GCA_013329105.1 Candidatus Methanomethylophilaceae archaeon
AATGGGAAAAGCCGGTCCCCCGCCCCCAAAGCTTTTATGGCCTTTGGAAATAAGGTCCTTCCAGTTGCGTGGCGCCGCCTGGGCGGTATACGGCAGCTCATGGGCTGCCACAATCATTGTCGGGTCCTTGGGGTATTCCTGTTTGCCGGGTATGCAGCTGCCCGCCGGACATGTGGTAGTGGATGCCCCGTGCGCCGTGGCTCCGGACCTCTGTATGCCGGTGTTCATGTATGCCTCGTTGTTAAGGCAGACATAAAGCATTTGATGCCCCCTCTCTATCGCACCGCTAAGCGCCTGGAAACCTATGTCATAGGTACCGCCATCCCCGCCAAAGACCAGGAAACGTATATCCTCCTCGATCTTGCCCTTGCGGCGGAGTGCCCTATAAGCCGACTCAGTACCCGCAGCGGTGGCAGCGGCATTGGGAAAGGCTGTGTGTATCCAGGGAACATTCCATGCCGAATACGGGAAGATGGTGGTCGATACTTCGAAACAACCTGTTGCACTGGTAACGACAACGGGTTTCTCTGTGGACATAAGAACCTGCCGGGCGATTATGGCCTCAGTACAACCGGCGCAAAGACGGTGTCCCGGAGTCAATCTCATCTCGCTCTTAGAGAGCTCCTTCAAAGTGAGTTTCAAATCCTCACCCCCAAATAGTTGACCTTTTTACAATTACCCTCGATCATGTCCATATATACCTTCTTGAGATCCGAGACCGGAACATCCCGGCCGCCCAGGCCGTATATGTAGTTGACAAGTTCTGGTGGCTTCTCCAGATCGATCGCCGTGGCGCAGACATCACCGAACATGGGACCGGTAGAGCCTATAGCCATATGGCGATCTAAAACAGCAGCAGCCTTCTTGCCTTCCAAGAGCTTGGACATCATCTCCGTCGGGAAAGGCCTGTAGACACGAACCTTGATCGAACCCACCTTATGGCCTTCCTCACGGAGCTGATCCACCGCTTCTTTAATCGTTCCTGCCGTCGAGCCAATGACGATGCTTACGTACTCAGCGTCATCGCAGCGATACGGCTCCAGCAAATCATACTTCCTGCCGCTTATGGAACCGAACTCTTCGAAGACGTCTTCTATTACTTTGATGGCTCCCTGCATCGCCTCCGCAAGCTGATATTTATGCTCAAAATAGTAATCTTGCTGATCCATCGCACCGTGGGTTATGGGATGCTCGATGTCGAGCAAACTGTGCTTACTCTTGTACTCGCCCACAAAGTTCTTCACCGTGTGCGTCTCAAGTGTAGACATCCTCTCTATAGCATGAGAGAGTATGAAACCATCTAGGTTATGCATGACTGGCAGACGAACATCCGGGTGCTCAGCTATCTTCATAGCCATGATCGCGTTGTCATAGGCCTCCTGGACATTTTCTGCGAAGATGAGAATCCAGCCCAGATCGCGAGCGGACATGACGTCACTGTGGTCGCAATGGATGTTGATTGGGGCACTCAATGCCCTGTTAGCCACCGCCATGGTTATGGGAACCCTCATTCCGGCAGCTATCCCTAAGGTCTCCCACATATATGTCACCCCCGCCGATGCCGTGGCTGTGACGGTTCTCGCCCCAGCAGAAGCCGCACCGATACAGATGCTCATAGCACTGTGCTCAGATTCCGCTGTGACGAACTCCGTTTCTACCTCCCCGTCAGCAACGAAATCGGAAAACCTCTCTACTATAATCGTCTGCGGCGTTATGGGATATGCGGCACAAACATCAGGATCCACCTGTTTCCATGCGAGTGCCACCGCGGAGTCTCCGTTTATTCCGATGTCCATTATTATACCCCCTCTGGCTCCATACGTATGGCGTTCTTGGGACAATTCCGGGCGCATATACCGCAGCCTTTGCAATGACTGAGCCTGAACCCCTCCATCTTACCGTCCTTGGCGATTATGCTGTCATCTGGACAAAATATCCAACAGGTGAGGCAGTCAATATACTTCTCCCTATCCAGAACGGGTCTGAAAGATCTCCAGTCACCGGTCTCAAACTTCATAGCCGATCCCGGTTCGGTGATCATGGCGCCAGGTGCTATCTCTTTTGCTGTCAGCATTTTAGACATCTCACTGCACCTCATCAAATGCCCTCTTCAGGCAACTTATATTTTTCACAATCAGCTTATCTGAGAGCTTGCCAGTGAACTTGTCTGTCAAGCAGTCAGCCAATGTGTCGTAGCTCACCAACTTGGAAACCTTAATCAGTGCACCTAACATAGCGGTGTTAACCATAGGTTTACCCATTTCTTCAATGGAAATCTTTGTAGCATTTACTGTGTGGACTTCCACGTCGCCGAGCTCTTCCTGCAAATCTTTAGGACTGCCCGGGTAATCAATAAGTATGAAACCGTCCTCCTTTAAACCATCGAGAACGTTTACCTTTCCTATCAGAGTGGGATCGATGACCACAACTATATCCGGTTCATAGACTTGACTGTGTACCCTTATGGGATCCTCAGATATACGGGTGAACGCCCTAATGGGTGCCCCCATTCTTTCCGGACCAAACTCAGGAAAGGCCTTCACATACATCCCTTCCTTGATGGCTGCCTCCGCAAGGATCTCATTGGCGGTGACAACCCCTTGACCGCCCCTTCCGTGCCAACGTATTTCTTTTTTCAATCTAAACCCCCGTTTCGATTCGACAAGCGGTTTTAAGTAATAAATGCTTTGACGCTTCTTTCGATAAAACGTCAAGATATTTGTTCTTTTTCGTATTTATTCATAAAGATGTTACGTTTTCCATAGAAAAATAAGGGATATCGCACAATGGTAAGTCTTTTTCGACACCTTTAGTTGTTTAGAGGGTCCCTGTACCTATGAATCGGTAGAACACACAAAACAATTTTATCCTTAGCGTATTAAGGTATAAAGTCATCAACGAGCGAAATAAGCGTTGAGATGGTGATCGTGTGTCCGTCAAAAGACGTGCACCTAACACCTATGGCTGACACAAACGGGGTTGAACCATGAAAAGGATCGCTGATATTGGGGAGCTGGGAGTGGACGACATCCCATATGTCGGTGGTAAAGGAGCAAACTTAGGGGAGCTCAAATCCGCCGGATTCCCGGTGCCTCCTGCTTTTGTTCTCACCACTGTCGCATACGACTACTACATGGATGGGACAGGCCTCCTTGACAGGATCTACAAGATTCTGGACAGGATAGACAAAAATTCTGACCAAAACTTGACAGAGGCATCGGCAGAGATCAGGGCTCAGTTCGAGAAACACGAGATACCTGACGACCTTAAAAAAGAGATAGTCGACGCGTTCCGGGCTCTGTTCCCGGAAGGGGAGAACGGTTTTGTGGCGGTACGCTCTAGTGCAACTGCCGAGGACCTTCCAGAGGCCAGTTTTGCGGGGCAACAGGAGACGTATCTCAACGTTTTCGATGAGAATGATCTTTTGGACAAAGTACGAAAATGCTGGTCATCACTTTTCACCGCCCGCGCCATAGCCTATCGGGAACGGCAGGGATTTGCCCATTCCGATGTCAAACTGGCCGTTGTCGTGCAGAAGATGGTGAACTCCGAGGTGTCAGGTATAATGTTCACCATCGATCCTGGATCGAATAACAGTGATATCGTGATCGAGGCTGGATATGGTCTCGGCGAGGCCATAGTCGGTGGCGAGGTTACTCCTGATACATATACTGTGGACAAGTTCCACAGGAAAATCCTGAAAAAACGCATATCCAAACAGACATGGATGTATGCCCGGGGACCGGACGGAAAGACCGTGAAGGTTGACGTCCCTCCTGATAAGGCGGAAGCACAAAAGCTCCCCGACAATCAAATCATAGAATTGGCTGAGTATGGGAAACAGATCGAGATCCATTACGAAAAGCCTATGGATATCGAATGGTGTCTGGAGAGCGGCAAGTTGTACATAGTCCAGGCCAGGCCCATCACCGCCCTAGGCAATGGAAGAAGGAACGGGGCGGGAAAAGCAGAGAACGCAAAGATACTCACCAAAGGCTTGGGTGCCAGCCCCGGTACGGTTGCTGGCAGGGTCAAGATATTCACGGAAAATATGAGCCTGGACGAAGTAAAGGATGGGGACATCCTGGTAACAACCATGACTATGCCGGACATGGTCCCGGCTATGAGCCGTGCTGCAGCTATAGTCACCGATGAGGGTGGTATGACGTGCCACGCCGCCATCGTGTCCAGGGAATTAGGTACCCCTTGCGTTGTAGGCACAAGTAATGCCACCGAGGTCCTTAAAGACGGCATGCTCGTCACCGTCGACGGCAGTACAGGCACGGTTTACGAAGGGGACATTACCGATGGAGAGAGGGAATCGCAGGGCAATGGGGCTCCCATCTTCATGCCCAGCGCTTCCGTAACCGGTACCAAAGTGATGGTAAACCTAGCCATACCTCAAAAGGCAGAAGAGGTTGCCGAACTACCGGTAGACGGCGTCGGGCTCATGCGGATCGAATTCCTATTCACCAGCTATATAGGCGAGCACCCTATGGCAATGGTCGAAGAGGGCCGTGCTAATGAGATAGAAGACCGCCTTGCCGAAGGTATAGCACGCGTTTGCCGCGCCTTCTACCCCCGCCCAGTAATCCTCCGCACCTCAGACTTCAAGACCAATGAATATCGGGAAATGAAAGGCGGTCGGAAGTTCGAACCGGTTGAGGCCAATCCCATGATGGGATGGAGAGGCTGTTCCCGTTACGCATCAGACAACTACCGTGCAGCCTTTATGTGTGAGCTGAGGGCGATCAAGAAGGTCCGTGAAAATATGGGGCTGCGCAACCTGTGGATGAT
>DUKW01000147.1 GCA_013329105.1 Candidatus Methanomethylophilaceae archaeon
GCTGATACTGCCGCGGCTGTGGCCCGGTGTATGCACGATGACCACCTCTGCCGCTATCTCCATAAGATCGCCAGTCATCACCGTTTTATCCCCTCTGACGCCTTCGCCCTCATGGATGATAAACTCCGCGTTCTCGAACAGATCGTCGTTGGCTGTGTGGTCGCCATGGCAGTGAGTGCTGACCACAATGCCCACATCTGCCGGATCAACACCGAGCTCGCCGAGAGAGTAAAGGATTGCTTCCCGCCGCTCTCTGGAGCTGGTGTCCACCACGATGCTCTCACCGCGGCTCCTTACCAAAGAGGAGGAAGAATGGGCCTCCTTGATGAAACGGCCTTCCCTGACGATGTGGCCAGGCGTTAGTATATCGACGGTTGCAGCGCTCATCTCCATTTTACTTCAAGACCGCAGGCACACTTAAGTTTATTCCCATTAAGCCGGGGACATTCACCGCAACGGGGACAGCGTGCATGCTTTGCAAACTCCTCCAACCATACTCTTCGGACATCTTCCTCGTCCGCCGCTATGGCATGTTCAAGGCCTTGCAGTGCCAGCGGATCGGACGCAAAAGCGTAGAGAGCCGAGAGATCTACCTCCCCTTCCTTAGAGGGAAACTCGCGCACAAGGGCACGGGCCATCACCACACCGCCTATGAAACCGCCGATGTGCGCACCATATGCCACACCCATATCGGCACCGATGATAAGGAATATCGCCTGCAGAACGAACCACGTACCTACCGAGAGCCAGACTTTGACCCTAGGTAAGAAAATGGGGCCCAGGAAGAAGGATATCTTCTCATGAGGGTAAAGCAGTAGAAGAGCACCCATGAGGGCCGATATGGCGCCGGATGCGCCTATGAGCAACACAGGCGAGAAGCCCGTTTCCGGAGACCAGCGAAGCAGACATTCTGTCAGCATCGCCAGGATGCCGCCTATGAAATATATCGAAAGGAAACGCCCGTGCCCTATACGATTCTCAAGCTCTGTGCCGAGAAGCAAGAGGAAGAGCATATTCATAATTATGTGGGAGAACGAGCCGTGTACGAACATATGGGTGATAACTGTCCAGAGATTCTCACCTGTCTGCAGGTAAACAGGGCGGAAACCCAGGTCCCATTGCACAGGACTCAACCCGCCGTAGGTGGAGACGAACATAGCCATCAGACTGATCATGAATATCAGCAAGTTGCTGATGATCAGGACATAGGTCGATTCGTACCTACGACTGAGAAGGACGGCTATCGTCGCCGCCACCACGATGATCGATATGAGGCTTAATATGTTCACTCGTTTCGGAAAAGGGTTAGATATATAAATAATTGGGAAACGAATACGTTTATCATGTTGTTTGACCCCGGCATAGAGATAGTGGAGTGCCCCGGCGTATATAAGCCGGATGAGGACTCCATCCTCCTCATTGAGTCGTTGGAGGTGGAGCCGGGAGATGACGTTCTGGAGATCGGTTGTGGCTCGGGAGTGGTAGCAATCCACTGTGCCAAGGCGGGAGCAAACGTCACTGCGGTTGACATAAATCCTCAGGCTGTAGAGTGTACTATCCTCAATGCTGAGAGGAACGGAGTAGAGATCAAGGTACGGGTCTCTGACGTATACGACCGGGTCCAAGGACGTTTCGATCTCATAATCTTCAACCTGCCTTACTTACCGGTGGAAGAAGAAGGAATGGAGGCCGCCGCCTGGTCTGGAGGCCATGACGGACTGACTCCTCTGCGCAAGGTCCTTGAAGGCATGGAGGAGCACCTCAGCGAGGGAGGGAGACTGATTGTCGTCATCTGCTCACTCATGGATAATAATAGCCTTAGAGAGCTCCTTGAGCCTTACAATATCCGCAAACTAGGCTCCAGATCACTCTTCTTCGAGCGGCTCAACGTCCTCGAGATCTGTGTCCCAGAAGAGTCCTGACCACCCGGCGACCATACCGGCGAGGGCACCGAGGGCAAAGCCTCCGCCAGCGGGAAGGCTGCAAAGCGCCAGAACCATTGCCGCTATCGCCAACTTGCTTGTATAGATGGGTGCCAGATACATCAGACCTCCGATGAGGGCAACGATGAGTCCTATAGTAGACATGATCGTGTAAAAAATCCCTGATCCAATGCTTAGATCAAAAAGAAATATCCCCTCTGCCTGAAACCACCAGGCGTTGATGATTATTAATATGCCAGCGATGAGAGACGCCGCTATGGCCGTCAAGGGTTTCTTAGTAACCGTTTCTTCCTGAGACATCACTCCCCCTCCACGATTTCCCTCACGATGCTTTGCAGTAACCTACTGGCCTCCTTGCCGTCGACCTTACCGCGCAACTTTTCCATAACCGGCCCCATAAGCGGCCCTACTGCGCCCATACCTCTTTCGATGACAAAGTCCTTACGCTCAAGAGCCAACTGCCGTATGATCGCTTCAGCCTCGCCTGGCTCCACAACGCCGAGTCCGAGTTCGTTGATGGCCTCATCCACGTCTTTGTGAGAGCAGAGCGCTCTCAGCAGCTCCGGGAGCGCTTCCTTGGCGAAACGGCCTTCGCTAAGCCTCCGAAGCGATTCATAAATCTTCTTCTCGCTCAAAAGAGATATCTCGCAGCCTTCCCGCTCCATTTCCGGTAGCATGCTGGTGAGCACCGTAGCGACAATGGAAGTCAAACCAAGATCAGCGGCGATCCTTTCGAAGAACTCCTCATTGCCTTCACGCACGAGCTGCGCAGCCTGCTGCTCATTGATGCCGTACTGCGATACCAATCTTCTAATTATATCCTCTGGGAGTTCGGGAAGATTCTCTCTTATACGGCGCAGACGCTCCTTGCTGATCGCCACCGGCGGCACATCCGTCTCCGGATACATCCTAGCCGCCCCAGGGAGGGGGCGGGAATAACGTGTACTGCCGTCAGGCAAGGGGTCACGCGTCTCCTCCGGAACACCGTGCAACGCCTCATTAACGCGTTCTACCACCATCCTCAGCGCAGCTGCGGCCTTTTCCTCGGGCGCGGCGCAAAGCGCGAAGGCGTCACCGTCTGCAAGAGACAAACGCTCGCATATCGAGCTTAGCTCCCCAGCGCTTATGCCATAGGCTGGCAGCTCGTCAGAATGAAATATTCCCTTGACGCCACAGCTGCGGGCGCGGCCGGCCAGCTCCGCCCCCAATCTGAGAGCGCCGTTCTCGCCGTTGAGCAGCCCCGCGAAACGAGGGAGGGGAACGGCGAGTACTTTCCCTCCCGAGTTAAGCACGGAAGAGATGAGCTTGGAGCCGCTGTAGGACATCAAATCGCTGATATCCACGGGCTCGAATTGAATCTCCGACGCAGCTCTCTCCTTGAGGATATCTCTTATGCGG
>DUKW01000145.1 GCA_013329105.1 Candidatus Methanomethylophilaceae archaeon
GTCAGTTCGCGAAGAAAGAGCGGGGCTCGGTCCGGCATATCTCGCTCAAGGGCGGTGAGGAAACGTTGTCTGCCGTCCATGCACTATCTCTCTGGAAGGAAGCTTAGATCTACACGGGACATCACGTCCGGGATCTTATTGGATTCTAGCAGCATCTCCGCTGCAACCCGTATGCTCTTCTCATCTGTCTCATTGAAACCGACTTCAAAGAACTGCAGGCTGCTGCATCTATTTTGCTCATCATCGCTCAGGCCGGTCCTGCTGGCGCAAATGGCCATGGCGTCATTCCAATTCTCATTAATATATTGATTAGATCTCTCCAGTATTTTGACCATTTCCCTCACGGCATCAGGGTTATTTTGTATTATCCTTTGAGACGCCAGCAGGACTATAGGGAATGTGGAGTCCTGCCCCGATGAGTTTCCTATCTCATACACATCATTACCACACAATTTTTCCGTCTTTATTGCCCAGGGTTCACTTCCAGCCATCGCGTCCAACTCTCCCCCTCCCATGGCAGAAGGTATATCCATGGGGTTCATGTTTACGATGTTCACCTTAGATATGTTCACTCCTTCTGCCTCTGCCCAGCGAAGAAAAGCCCCATGGGTGCTAGAGCTCTGCTGGAGGCCTACTTTTTTACCCTCTAGGTCTTTAGGCTCTTGTATCGATGTATTGGCGATGAAACGGTGCATTCCCTCAGCACCGCAAAACCTAGCGACTATCATGGCCCCGTTATCTTTTGTAATTACCTGTACTGCCGGTCCATCTCCCATGACGGCCATATCTGCAGAGCCCGTCACAAGTGCCTCGGCTGCCTGGATGCCTCCTGTAACTATTAGTGGTCTAAATCCTGCCTCTTCGAGCATGCCCAGTTCATCGGCGATGATTAGGGCCTCATAGTTGCATTTTTCGGAGAACGCTATCTTTACGCGATCATCATGAAGCACCACCATTCCCGCTAGTAAGGACACAACCAATGTGCCGATTACTAAGATTACCATGCTTTTCGTTCTCAGTCGGTCACCTCCAGCAAATCGTTAGAACTGTTAGCACAGTGGCATGCACTCATCTTTCTCGCCATCTCAACCTTTTTATCCATCAGATAATCAGATGTAGGATCTCTAGGCCAAGGCAAATCGATGACCCACTCCCTTTCTTTTTTTCCCGGAGATGCGGACATCAAGACTATACGTGTTCCCAGCATCAGAGCTTCTTCAATGTTGTGTGTGACGAAGACAACGGTTCTTTCTTCCCTCTTCCAAATCTTTAGTACTTCCTCATCCATTTTACGTCTCGTCTGCTCGTCTAGATTGCTGAAAGGCTCATCCATAAGAAGCATCTCAGGATTCATGGCCAAGGTGCGTGCAATCGCTACCCTTTGCTTCATTCCCCCTGAGAGTTCATTTGGACGATAATGGGCAAATCCGTCTAGGCTGACAATCCGTAAATTCTCCAGAGCAATCCTTTTTCTCTCTCCCTTATCTTTTGATTGTATGGAAAACATCACGTTCTGCAACACAGACATCCATGGGAAAAGGCTGGGTTCCTGGAACACCACTCCTCTTTGGGGAGAAGGTCCTTTGACAGGCTCCCCTCTAAAAAGGACTTTGCCTCGGCTAGGGGTCTCAAAACCAGCCAGTAGGTTCAAACTCGTGCTCTTGCCACATCCGCTAGGCCCGATCAGGCACAGAAATTCTCCCTCTTTAATTGTAAGCGACATATCTCTGATAGCGACCAGTCCTTTACCATTGCGGGAGTCTATGAATATCTTAGACACCTCATGCATCTCTGCTATTGTCACTCACTCACCTCCAGACCAAGACGGTCACGTACCTTCGACTCTATGGTACTGAAGAGGAGTTTCTCGATAGTCAATCCGATCACGCATATGACGATTATACAGACGAATGCAGCGGCGTAGTCTAAGTTATAACGAGATTGGTATATGGAATAGCCCAACCCTAATGCCACTCCCACAACCATCTCAGCCGCTATCAACACCCTCCATCCATTGGCTAGGCCTATACGCATGCCGTTGATTATAGACAACGATGCACCAGGCAAAAGGACGTGAAGAAAAGTGTCGCTATCTGTTTTTCCACACATCTGTGCCACACGGTCGTATATTTTAGGAACCTGTCGTATCCCACCGGCTGTGTTGATGACTATGGGAGGCAAAGCCGTCATAGTTATTATAAAAACGGTAGCGGTCTCTCCCAGACCGAAGACGAGCATCGCTACGGGTATCCATGCCAACCCCGGTATCATATGAAGTATGTGCACAGGCACCATCCCAATGTCATAGAGGCTGGGGGTTGTCCCAAAGACCATGCCAATCATAAGACCAAGGACCAAGGCTATAAGATAACCGCTCCCCCATCGCAGTAGCGAGACCCGGGTGTGGTTATATATGGTGGCACCGTTGAGCTCCGCTCCATTCAGGGCATTCCACAGGGTTTGAAATGTCGTGATAGGTGTGGGAAACGACACACCCTTTATCGCTGACACTATTTCGGCAAGCAACCACCAGATGCCTATCAGGATTATGATTCCCGCTGCAGCCGTCGTCACGCTTTTTAATATATATTTCCAGGTCTCTGGTCTGAATTCAAATTGTGAACGACCGCGTCGTAAAGCCTCATCTACCGATTCGGTCTTTGCTTTAGCATCAGTTCCCAACATCACCGGCCCCTGTTATTTTCAAATGTAATATTAGATTTCAATATCAAATAATGTTATGCGTCTATAAAGTATATTCTGAGAAAACGAAGATAGGGGCCCAACAATCCCGCCAGAACGATGGAAATCGTCTCAGTCTAGCCAGGTTCTCATCATATCTGCTAGATTAGTCTTTTCCCAAGGCAGATCCAGATCATCACGTCCGAAATGTCCATAGCTAGCAGTTTGGCGGTAAATAGGTGCTTGAAGACAAAGCTTCTCTATTATTGCTAACGGTCTCCAGTCAAAAATATCAGCGATCATCTCATTTATGCGCCCTTCATCAAATACAGCGGTACCAAAACAATCCACCCATACTGAGACGGGGTTGGCAACCCCTATTGCATAGGCGACCGCCACCTCACACTTTTTGGCAAGACCTGCTGCCACTATGTTCTTGGCAACATATCTAGCGGCATAGGCTCCGGAGCGGTCTACTTTGCTCGGGTCTTTGCCTGAGAAACAACCTCCGCCAACGCGACCCCCTCCGCCATAGGTGTCTACAATGATTTTCCTACCAGTGAGTCCCACGTCGGACTGAGGACCGCCGACAACAAAACGTCCAGTAGGGTTTATTAGATATCGCGTCCGCTCGTTGATAAGCTCGGAGGGTATAACAGGGAATATCACTTCGTTCAAGATGTCTTTTTTGATTTGTGACTGTTCAACATCGGGGTCGTGCTGGGCGGAGACCACGACTGTCTCTACGCCTACTGGCACGCCATCTTTGTAGCGAATGGTCACCTGTGCTTTGCCGTCGGGTCGTAGATAGGATATTATATCTTTCTTCCGCG
>DUKW01000016.1 GCA_013329105.1 Candidatus Methanomethylophilaceae archaeon
TTCAAATCCGGCCGAGCCCACTTTCTTAAAAAGGATATTCACCCATTTTTTTAAGACCGCCCGACAAGCGTAGGCTAATGATTATCCTGATTTTCAGAGCATCCTCTATAGAACGGAGATGGCGCTACCTGAATAATAAAAAGTAAGATGTTTAGGCAGGCACCAGCCTCATCGCCGAAGCTGTGGATATTATTGTCACTCATGCACGAAGCCCACGGTTTGATAGGGCCATTCCCAATGACGTCACCAAGAATGCAACCGCAGCTAGGATCAATAGATCTTGTGATAAAGTGAGCGACGAAGACAATATCGGTGGCACGGTGATCGTTGCTCTCCGCACGGCATCAGCAGCGTAAGTCAGAGGATTAAGACTGGCCACAGTCTTCAGCCAAGAGGGCATGTAGTCTATGGGGAACAAAGCTCCAGAAGCAAACATCAGTGGAAGATTCAGCAACATGTTGACCACCATTAGGGTCTCCTGGTTCTTTATAACCAGACCGAAGGAGACGAATACAGAGGAGAACGTCAACGAAAGGAGGATCACGGCCACTATGACCACAAGAACGTCAACAATCCCAAAGTCAGGAGCTAACTTCAGGCCGAGTGGTAATGCCACGAGTAAGACTAGCATCGACTGGATTGTGGACTTAACAGTACTGGCTAGCACCCTTGAGAGATGTATGACGCCTCTCGGTATGGGTGCTGCCTTGAGCTTGTCCAAGAAACCAAAGCGGCGGTCCCAGACAACGGACATACCGGCATTCATAGATGTGGTAAGGGCTGTTACGACGATCATGCCCACTGCCATGAAACTGAAGTAATCCAAACCCTCTGGTGCCATGTTGTCTATAAATCCACCCATCGCCTGCCCAAAGAGCCCTAACCACATCAGGGGCATAAGCAGCGTCATGAGGATCTGCACCTTACTTCTGTACCAATGCTTTAATTCCCTGCTAACAAGTGCTACAGTTGGGCGTACATATTCGTTGATGCCCATTGTCTAACGCCTCCTCTTGTTCTGAATGGCCGCCTTACGGGCGGCATGTTTGTTCATCGAACCGGACTGCTGCTCGTCGCGCAGCGATTTACCTGTGTATTGAAGGAATACCTGATTGAGACTGGGGCGATGGAGGGCTATGGCCTTGAGCTTCCAACCCTTTTCCACAGCCATACCAAGCAGATCTTCCATCACCTCATCACCCTTCTCAGATTTGATCCTGTAAGAGCTCCCATCTCTCTGTACCGATTTGACATTGGATATCGCAGAGAAATCCTCTGTTAGGTCCACATCGTCCCTCAGCTCAACACTGATCACGTCTCCCCCAAGTGAAGCTTTTAGTTCATCGGGTGTTCCCATAACCTTGATCTTGCCCTCGTCTATGATGGCGATACGGTCACAGAGTGAGTCGGCTTCCTCCAGGTAGTGAGTAGTAAGGAATACTGTCATCTGATTCTCTTCTTTTAGATTACGTATATGCCTCCAGATGACCTCACGTGTTTGAATGTCAAGACCAAGTGTGGGCTCATCCAGAAAAAGGATGCGCGGACGGTGTATGAGACCTTCAGCAAGCTCCAACCTTTTGCGCATACCTCCGGAATATGTGTCCACCTTTCTGTCGGCGGCCTCCTCCAGATTCATTAGACGCAATAATTCATCTATCCTCTTCTTGGCTACGTCTTTTGGCACGTTGTAGAGGTCTGCCTGCAGCATCATGTTTTCTCTACCCGAGAGCTCATCGTCAGCGGTCAGCTCCTGTGGTACCAAACCCATCAAATGACGTACTTTGTTGGCATCCTTCACAGCATCCATACCTGCGACAGTTATCGTACCAGCAGTGGGGGTAAGCAAAGTGGTTATCATCGATATGGTGGTGGACTTCCCGGCGCCGTTTGGACCTAAAAAGCCAAAGACCTCTCCCTCCTCTATGGAGAAATCGATACCGTCGACTGCCCGCACTTCTTTATCATATATTTTGACTAGTTCCTTCGCTTCTATTATTGGTCCCATCCGTCATCCCTTTCCAGCGCCGCTATTATCTCATCGAGCCTTCTCAGATTTTCTATCATGTTATCTCTCGTCTTACGCATCATCCGCAGTTTCTCTTTCTTAGAACATGAACGCACGACCTCAGGTACTAATCCCATCTCCTCATGAGCTTCTAAGAGCATGGACATAAACCACATTCCCATTGTCGCCTCTGCGCCTAGGTCCTTCAAAGTCATATACAACCACTCCTCTCCGGCAGCTGATATTCTGTAATGCTCTTTCCCCTCCACAACAGAAGATTCTAAGAGGCCGTGCTCCTGAAGTTTCTTCAAAGCGGGATAAACGGCTCCCGTTTTAGGTTCCCATACCCCTTCGAAATGAAAACGCAGATCTTTGATGACGCCATAACCATGCATACTGTCTCTGCGGAGTACGAGCAATATCATCAGTTGCATGGGGCTGATACGATTGCCCTTGTAACTTAAAGTGGGTCCTAGAATAACAGTCACTTTGGCAAGGAAAGTGCCTGATGGTATTTAACTACATAGTATAGCTCTACCTATTTCCCCCTAATCAAGGACCGAGCAAACGCGGAGTCGAACATGTTCGGGGACATGTGCGTAGAATCCGTTTTTAATTATGCTATACTTATATTACTGAGGTCTCAACTCCTACCCTTGCCCAAGGAGGAGAAATGACGTCAGAAGATGAATCTATAAAAAAGATGATGAAATACAGATGGGCAATCTTCGCTGTGCTAGCACTAGCTTATTTCTTTGTCTACTTCCACAGAACATCCACAGCGGTGGTCGGAACAGAGATAGGAGATGCTTTCGGAGTCGGCGCGGCGTCAGTTGCCCTTCTGGGTTCTCTATACTTCTATGCATACACAGTAATGCAACTGCCGGGCGGGTTGCTGGCTGACACGTGGGGAGTGCGGAAGACTGTCTTCACCTTCCTGCTGCTAGCCGCAGTGGGTGCCTTCCTCACAGGAGTGGCTACCGATTTCTGGGTAGTGCTCATGGGGAGGATACTGATCGGTGCTGGTGTGGCTGTCGTCTACATACCAATCATGAGGGCTTTGGCCATGTGGTTCCGTACCTATGAGTTCGCCTCCCTCAGCGGTATATTATTGGCGATAGGTAACGTCGGTGCGATCGCGGCTGCCACGCCGCTGGCGCTGATGACCGATGCTCTGGGATGGGAGATGGTCTTCCTCCTATTGGGTGTAATCACCGTCATATTGGCACTGATGTGTCTCCTGATCGTTAAAGACCACCCTACGGACATGGGTTTCCCCAGTATCCAGGAGATCGAGGCCGAAGAGAGTGGGAATACGGCTCTTCTTGAAAATGTTGAGCCCGTTCCCATGCTTGAAGGCATGAAAATGGCTTTTGGAGGGGGGCGCAAGTTCTGGCCTCTAGCCATATGGTTCTTCTTTATGTACGGCAGCATAATGGTCTACCAGGGTCTGCAGGCTGGACCGTACTACAAGAACGTCTACGCCATGGAAAACTTCAGCCTGATGATAACGCTAGTAGGCGTTGGCATGATTGTTGGCTGCCCTCTCTCCGGCATATTGTCAGATAGGGTGGTGAAGTCTCGCCGTAAGGTTCTGGTAATCGGCACGCTGCTATACACTGTCATGTGGGCGGTGATATGGCTGACCGCTGGGGAGTTCAACGACATGGCCGTCCAGGGAGTCATCAACTTCCTCTTTGGGTTCTTTGGCGGGTGGTTCGTTGTAGCCTATGCTCAGATAAAGGAGCTCTTCCCTGTAGCGATCGTCGGTACTGCAACAGCGGCTCTGAACATCTTCCCATTCGCTGGGGGAGCGGTCCTGCAGAGCCTTTCCGGTCTAGTTGTGACCACAGGCGAGGCGCTGGCAGAGTTCGAAACACTCTGGATGTTCATGTTTATATGCATGATCATCGCCAGTATCGCTGCGCTGCTTTCAGTGGAAAAGGAAAGAGCCTGAGCGAAACAGATCCAAAACATCTTACAAAACATCTTTCTCATTTCTTTATTTCTTTAAGCAAAGGGTGTTTTCAATTATGCCCTGCACGCCGACACAGCGTACCCTCTTGAACATGTACTCGAACATATTCGTAGTTCCTATTATTAGCCCCTATCTTAATATCAAACAGGGCAAGGGTAGGATTGGACCGAATCTAGAGGTGATTAAATGAAAAAGATGACACCAAAAGAGCGGTTCCATCTCGCAATGAAAAACAAACCGGTTGATAGACCGCCGGTGTGCGGCATGACAACTACCGCGACTACACAACTAATGGATGCGGTCGACGCAGCCTGGCCAGAAGCTCACATTGACGCCACAAAGATGGCTAGATTGGCTATAGGAGCCTATGACTTCTTTGGGCTTGAATCTATGAGGGTCCCTTACTGCCTGACATATGAGGCAGAAGCACTGGGAGCAGAGGTGAACCTGGGAAAGAAAAACAGTACCCCTATGGTGAAGGGCAGCCCTTACCGCAATAAC
>DUKW01000021.1 GCA_013329105.1 Candidatus Methanomethylophilaceae archaeon
GATACGGACTAGAGAGGATATCATGGGTATCGCAAGGCACTCCATCAGCATGTGAGGCGGTGTTTGGCCCGTTAGTAGAAGAACTCAAAGAAATGGCAGGCATCGAATATGATCCTAGGATCATGAAAGAGTATGCAAAAGTAGCAGGAATGACCAATGCTAGGACCGCTGCTGACATTCGCCGGATACGAGAGGAGACAGCATCACGCTTAGGGATATCCTATCAAGAGCTGATGAGTATCGTTGGTCCTCTGGAGGATGTCTATGTAATATGTGACCACTCCCGTGCATTAGCAGTGATGTTGAACGATGCCGTGGTGCCATCCAACGTTCAGGAGGGATATTTCGCTCGCTTACTGGTAAGGCGGGCACTACGCTCAATACGCAAACTGGGATTAGATATCCGATTGTCAGACATAGTAGCGAAGCAGGTGGATGAGTATTCCACAGTAATACCAGAGATGATCCAAAACCGTGATGACATTCTCAAGCTAGTAGATGTTGAGGAGGCCCGTTACCATGAGACGCTATCAAGAGGCCAGCAACTGGTCGAGAGGGTCACAAAGTCCCTCAGACCCGGTGAAGGAATCAGCGTCGACAAACTGATAGAACTCTACGACTCGCATGGACTCAACCCAGAGATTGTAGCGGAATTCGCTGATGTGCCTGTGGAGATACCAGATGATTTCTATATCCAAGTGGCCAAACGACATGAAACATCAAAGATAGTTCAGATAGAAGAGACGGAACTCCCCCGTGACCTTCCTGAGACGCACCCTATATACTACGATGATGCCGAAAAGGATGAGTTTGACGCCACGGTACTAGCCGTGGTTGGGGACGAAGTCGTTCTGAACCGCACCGCCTTCTACCCCGAAGGAGGCGGGCAAGAGTGGGACCTTGGTACTATAGAAGGAAGAAAAGTCCACCGTGTGGTTAAATCTGGTCGCACGATATTCCATAAAGTACCCGGACACAGATTCAAAGAGGGAGACATTGTCAAAGGAAAGGTTGACCTAAATCGGCGGCGGCAGCTGATGAGCCATCACACTGCCGCTCATGTGATTAACGGCGTCTGCCATAAGATGTTTGGAAACCATATTTGGCAGGCAGGAGCTAATAAAGGTGTCAATAGCGCCAGACTTGATATCACCCATTATGAGAACTTCAGCGACGAACATATACGCTCCATAGAGAGAGAAGCCAACCGTGTGGTGATGAGCGATATCCCCACAGTTATCGAAACGCTACCTCGAGATAAAGCAGAGGCTAAGTACGGTTTCAGGCTTTATCAAGGGGGTGTAGTCCCGGGGAAGATGATTCGTGTCGTCAGTATACCCGGTCTAGATGCCGAAGCCTGCGGCGGTCTGCATGTAGACCGCACAGGAAAGATTGGTCCCATCCAGATCATACGCTCTAAGAGAATACAGGACGGAGTGGTTCGCATTGAATATGTGGCCGGTATGGCGGCAGTGAAAGCTATGCAGGAAGATCGCGACATCATTGCGTCACTGAGCGAGGAGCTTAACGTTCCTCATAATGATCTAGTGGAAGCAGTAAAACGAGTGAAGGAAGAGCTGCGGCAGACGCAGAAGGCTTTAGATGCTCTGCGAAAGGACATGAGTGAGAACACAATCGATAACATTCTGTCGCAGGCAGTGGTTGTGAACGGCGTCAAGGTGCTTCGTTACGTGGCCAAAAAGGGAGAGGATACTGACCGTATCTCAAAGGTTCTGTCCGAGTCTCCGGACGTCCTGGCCGTTGTGGTATCGACAGAGCCCCGGCTTCGTGTACTCGTTTCTCGCGGCAAGAATGTTACTGTGGACTGCCGCAAGGTCCTAAAAGAGATCATGACCATCATTGGTGGAAAAGGTGGCGGTAAGCCCGATTTCGCACAGGGCGGAGGCGGATCTCTTGATAATTTACACTCAGCACTTGGAGAAATCCCACGGATAATAAAGGAGATTTGTTAATGGAACTGTGTAATAAATGGTTTCACCGAATCTTTCAGATTTCATCATAGATTTTGATGTTCAGAAATGTTATTAAAAAAAGGTAAGTGGTTTTATGTTTTGTTGAGGGTCAGGCATACTCCTCCATATAGCTGGCATGCGTCAATGGCACCCACGCTGTTGTGATGAAATCAATATCACCTTGTGAGAGACCCTGGTACATCACGCCTGCCTGGGACATCTGAAGAGTCACATTATAACCAACGTACTCCTCAAGGATGTACTCAATCATATGACTAGACGCCTGAGCGCAGGCCCAATCAACAAGGCCCACGGTAAGCTGGCCACGGCCTTCCTCATATTCAACATCGCCAACCCATTCATCTATGAGGTCGGAGTTGTTTGCGGCCCACCACTCTTGAGCCCTTGTGGCACTTTCGTTCTGCTGAATAGCATTTAATAGATCACTGAAGTCCTCAAGTGTGTAGGTATAATTGGCTAACACGGCAGCAGCCGCCGGCTCATCCTCAGAGAATCCTGGTCTGGACCAGCTCTCAATTGACTCCGCTTCACCGAAAACCTTGTCGGGATCGTTGAGATATTTCAGTTCATAAGCACCGAAGGCCCAATGGGGGTCCCACAGAGTTACAACAATATCTTCCTCTGCGTCTATAGCTTGACGTAAGCTGGTCATCATAGTAGCATCACTGCTCTTTGTTAGCTCGTAACCGTCAAGCCCGTAGTGAGGCATAACATCGTTTTCAGTAATCCGCATAATGCCTGCGCCAGCATCTATGCCTATTATCTTACCTTTAAAGAGACTTTCGTTACCATTTAGGTCTGAGATGTCCTCTATACCATCTTCATATGTATATGCAGGTACAACCAGACCTAATTTGGCCCCATCCTGAAGCACAGTCCCAACGTATTCAATTGGTTCTGCCTCGCTGTAGTCAGCAAAGAAGTAAGCACCTACTCCGAGGAGCAGTACTGCTACTACTACGACCACTGCGATCAAAGTTTTTTGTCCGTTGTTCATTCTTCTTTCCTCCTATACTGAACATCATATGCTCAGTTCAAGATTTGAACGACTGCGTCAGTCTGTCCAAAATCATGGCGATTATCACCACCGCCAAACCGGCCTCGAAGCCTTTGGCTACATCCACCGTGCTTAAAGCGGTCACTATGTCCGAGCCAAGACCTCCGGCACCGATCATGGCGGCAATAACCACCATTGAGAGTGATAACATGATGCACTGATTTACACCAGCCATTATTGACGGCATGGCGATGGGCAGTTGCACCTTGGTCAATTTCTGCCAGCCACTGGATCCAAAAGAGTCGGCCACTTCATTCATCTCCTTTGGCACCTGTCTTATTCCCAAATTTGTCAATCTTACAGCTGGAGGCATAGCAAATATGATGGTGGCTACAATACCTGGTGCCAGCCCTAAGCCGAAGAATATAACTGCCGGGATAAGGTAGACAAAAGCCGGCATCGTTTGCATAAAGTCCATAAGGGCCTTTATGATTGGATTAGCGGTCTCACTATAAGCCGCCCAGATACCTAACGGATTCCAATAGCTACTGCTATAACGGTCGAGACCAAGACCATATCAAGAGTGATCATAGCGCTTTGCCAGTAACCCATCCATTGTATGAAATAAAATCCAATCACAACAAGTATCGGCAGTATCAAGCGCTTAGTTATTAATATAGAGATGATGAATACCAGCAGCAAGAACCACGCAGGGTCTATCCCTAAAAGGAAATCACCTATAGAGTCTGCTCCCCAGCCAAGAAATTCCCTTATAGCATCAAGCAACCAACCGAAATATATCTCAATCCAGTCAATGGCCTGTTCTGCCAGGATTCCCACCTCAGAGGCCATTCACATCACTCCCCATGTCTATGGCTTTGGCCGCTGCAGAGGGACTTACGACCCCAAGTAAGACCTTATTATCGTCTACCACAGGTATTGGATAGTTAGTGGTCACCATTGTCTGAATCACTTGGCTCATCGGGGTGTCCACACCGACGGTTGGTATTTCTGTGTTGATTATACTCTGAAGAGGTTTCTCAGTTTTCACAGCCCTAACTGCGTCATCTGCCTCCACCATCCCCATCAATCTGCGTTGTCTATCCACAACAAATATAGAAGTCATATCCGCCTCTTCCATAACTCTAAGGGCTGTTCTTGGCCCTTGTGTGATATGAATGACTTCACGAGGTCGTCTCATAAAGATTCCCGCGGTGAGTATCTTTGTTCTATCTACATCTTCCACGAAACGTGAGACGTACTCATCTGCAGGACTTTGCAATATCTCCTCTGCAGTACCTATCTGTATAATCTTTCCATCTTTCATCAATGCGATACGATCACCTAGTTTAAGTGCCTCATCTAAGTCATGGCTCACGAAAACTATGGTTTTACTCAACGCGTTTTGGATCTTCAAGAGCTCGTCCTGCATATCTTTACGTATAAGAGGATCCAGGGCGCTGAATGCCTCATCCATTAACAAGATGTCGGGGTCAGTTGCAAGAGCTCTTGCCAACCCTACTCTTTGTTTCATCCCCCCGCTTAAATTATCAGGCATCATATCTTCATAACCAGAAAGGCCTACAATCTGGATTGCTTCTTTGGCACGCTGTAAACGCTCTTTTTCGGGGACGCCCTGGATCTCCAGACCATACGCCACATTGCTCTTGACATCACGATGGGGTAGCAAACCAAATTCCTGAAATACCATAGAAAATTTCTTTCTCCTTACAGTCCGAAGCTCATCTGGATCCAGATTGAGGATGTCAAGGCCTTCAATTAAGATCTCGCCGGATGTCGGTTCTATCAGCCTGTTCAAGCAACGCTCAAGTGTTGATTTTCCAGATCCTGACAGTCCCATCAGTACAAAAATCTCCCCTTCCTTAACGTCAAAGGAGACGTCATAGACGCCGACTGTGTTTCCTGCAGTCTTGAGAATCTCGTCCTTCGCCATCCCTTTCTCTAAAAGAGGGAGGGCTTTCTCAGGGGATTTCCCAAAGATCTTCGATAGGTGTCTGACACGAATTATGATTCTATTACCTTCGTCATCTACAGGACACTCCACACCTGAGATTATTTCTTCGAGCGAGGCGCCTCTGGAAATACTTTGATTTATTTTTTCTATGCCCTGTTTTATTGGTCTCTTGATAAAACTCGTTACAGGATTTAATGTTGAGTTCAACGCTTTATTGACCGCTTTATCTATCGTTTCTATAGATCTTTTGATAACCCCAGAATGAATTGAAATCACCTCAATGGTATGGTTTATACAGATTTCGGACCATCTTAATACATTTATCTCAAAATGCGTCTATTTTGTGATACATATGATTCCCATGAGATCATTACATAAATAAATTGTTGAAAAATCTTATATTTTAGACAATTTACCTATGAAAAAGACAGAACCGGCCATATTTACTAGATCATTTTGATGTTATTCCCATCTTAATCAATTAATGATATACTAATTACAGACGTTAAACTTGAAATTTAGACTTTTGTAAAGCTGCAAAACTTATTTATGAGTGTGAAAAGGTGCGCCCATGTCTAGGCGTCATAGAATACTATCTATTACACACTTTTACGAAACCGCCCTATTAAGAGGGGGAAAATTTTTAGAAATCCTTATATATAGATTCTAGGTATGGGAAACGACCTGAACTCAATTCAGGATTAACTGGAGGATAGCAATGTCCAAACAGAACGAGCCCATGGAAGACGAGAATTTCAATTTCATCGTCCGCATCGCCAACACCGATATCGACGGCACCAAGAATACGGTTGTCGGCATTCAATCGATTAAGGGAGTTGGCAAGAGGGTGGCCCAGATCATTGTGAAAAGGGCCGAAATAGACCCATCACTCAGGATAGGGGAGGTTCCGGAGGAAAAAATCCAGGAACTGGAGGAGCTGCTCCTCAACTATGCTGAGTTGGTCCCCTCTTGGGCCATCAACCGCCAGATGGATTATGTAACAGGTGCTGACATGCACCTCATAGGTAGCGAACTGGAGATGGCCGGTCAGGACGATTTGAATCGCATGAAAATGATAAGAAGCTATCGTGGCATCAGACACGAGAC
>DUKW01000031.1 GCA_013329105.1 Candidatus Methanomethylophilaceae archaeon
ACACACCCACTGCTGAGGAAATTGAGCTTATAGTAGGGAATTGTCCAGTCTGCATCGATGGTGAGGGTACGGAGGATGTGGAGATTTCGGGTTACCGTGACCTGCCGCGTGTCGAGACCAATCGTGTGCGCGGAGGGGCGTGTCTTGTGATTGCCGAGGGTCTTACGCAGAAGGCCGCTAAGATACAGAAGCATGTAAGGAGCCTAGGAATTGAAGGATGGGAGTTCATAGAAAAGTTGCTGACCCCTGAAGACTCTGGAACGGAGGATATGAACCAAAAGATCATGCCCGGAGATAAATATCTCAAAGACATCGTCGCAGGAAGGCCTATTTTCTGTCATCCTTCAAGGCCTGGCGGTTTTCGTTTGCGTTATGGCAGGGGAAGGACATGTGGCATTGCGGCCATTGCTTTAAACCCAGCATCGATGTATGCATTGGATGAATTTCCTGCCATAGGAACACAGTTGAAAATAGAGAGGCCAGGAAAGGCTGGAGCCGTAACACCATGTGACAGCATTGAGGGCCCAATCCTTTTGTTGGAGAATGGGGATCTGGTACAGTGCAACACCGTGGAAGAGGTCCAGGGCGTACGTGACAAGATTAAGGAGCTTGTAGACATAGGAGAAATTCTTATACCGTTTGGGGAGTTCTCTGAGAACAATCACCCATTGGTCCCGGCAGGATATTGCCTGGAGTGGCACCGTGAGGAGCTTATCAATGCTGTGGGTTTCCTTCCTGACGATTGGGAGCATCCCGACTTCAATACCGCGTTTAGGGTGAGTGTTGAGACAGGCGTCCCGCTGCATCCAGACCATAATCTGTTTTGGTCCGATATGAGTATAGATGAACTGAAAGACCTTAGAAAACACCTTCTTTTAAATGCAAGCTTTGAAGGTGAGATATTATTGGTGGAGAATCCCAATGCTGTAAAGAATACGCTAGAAACGCTTGGTGTCTTACATAAGTTTCGTGACGGGCGTTTGGTCATAGAGCGTTTTGTCTCTCCCCTCATCCAAGGTCTAGGTCTTCATGTTGCAAATGGGAAAATAGAAGAGAGGATAGAACTAGATGGTGAAGACGTTCTGGAAGCGGTCTCAACCGCTATGGGCGTCAAGATCATGCCACGTGCCGTCACTCGCATTGGGGCGCGTATGGCCCGTCCGGAGAAGGCTAAAGAGAGAAAGATGAACCCTCCTGTGCACACCCTTTTTCCGATTGGTATGGAAGGAGGTTCACAGCGTCTGATGAGTGCAGCTATTTCCCGCATGAAGGAATCCTCAGCAAAAGATCATATAAATGTTGAGCTCGGAATAAGGCGCTGTGGAAACTGTAAGAAGTCCACCTATCTGATAACATGTCCAGAATGTGGCTCCAGGACTGCCGTTGTAGGAGATCGACAGGCATTTGATCGCAAACCAAAAACAAAGGTGTTCCTGGAAGACGATTATCTCCGGGCACTCTCGGTACTAGGTCTTAAGAATAACTCCACAGACGTTAAATGCGTTCAGGGGCTCACATCAAAAGAGAAGGTCCCGGAGCCTCTGGAAAAAGGTATCCTTCGGGCAAGGAATGATGTCTTTGTGTTTAAGGACGGTACCATACGTTTTGATATGACTGATCTTCCTCTGACCCATTTTCGTCCCAGAGAGATAGGACTTAGCGCGGAGCGGGCAAGGGAGTTGGGATATGAGCGAGATATGGATGGAAACCCTTTGGTGAATGACAGACAGTTATGCGAGCTAAAGATCCAGGACATTATTCCTTCCGTCAGTTGTGGAGATTATATGGTCCGGGTAGCCACATTCATAGACGAACTCTTAACGAGATTCTATGGCCTTGAAGCATTTTATAACGTAAGTGATAGGGAGGAGTTGATTGGACATCTGGCAATAGGTTTAGCGCCCCACACATCCGGTGGTGTGTTGTGTCGTATTATAGGTTTTACTGCCGCCAGTGGTAGCTATGCTCATCCGTTCTTCCATGCGGCCAAGCGTCGTAACTGTGACGGTGACGAAGATAGCATAATCCTTCTGCTTGACGGATTGATAAACTTTTCACGTATGTTTATGCCTGACCGTCGCGGTGGTCTTATGGATGCACCTCTGGTTCTCACAACGCGTCTTGACCCCAATGAGGTGGATAAGGAGGCACACAATCTTGACTGCAGGCGCTCATACCCTCTGGAGTTTTATCATGCTTCTCAGGAGTATAAACATCCCCGGGAGGTCGAGAACCTGATGGATCTGGTGGGATCGCGCATCGGGAGCAATCTTCAGTTCGAGGGCATAGGTTTCACTCATGACACTGTTGATATATCTGAAGGGCCCCACCGTTCAATGTACACAACTTTGGAGACAATGATGGACAAAATGTATGCGCAGTTGGAGCTGGGAAAGAAGATCCGTGCCGTGGATGAGAAGGATGTCGTGACCAGGGTAATAGATAAGCATTTTCTTCCAGATATGGCAGGGAATCTTAGGTCCTTTTCGGCGCAGAAGTTAAGGTGTACGAAATGTGGAGAGAGTTACCGCCGCATACCGCTAATAGGTAAATGTCGTTGTGGGAACAACCTCACTCTGACTGTCCATGAAGCCAGTGTCAAAAAGTATTTGGATATCTCTAAGGAAATGGGGGAGCGCTATGGGCTGTCAGAATACACCAGGCAACGTATTGAGATCTTGGAGATGAGTATGTCTTCGCTCTTCAACAACGACAAAGTGCGTAAGTGCAAGCTTACTGACTTCATGTGATAAGAAACAGGAAAGGTGTTTGTTAGTTTTCGAGTGAGCTAACCATCTCTTCGAACTTCTTGAATTTTTCCTCTAGAATCTCCAGTGCGGTTTTCAGTGTGGTAGCGGCTGAAAGCGATCCATCGGTCTCAAAAGAGAAGAGGAGGTTATGGGGGTCTGCGGTCACAGTTATGGCATTTTGGTCGCAATCCTCAGCGCAGGTTTTGCAAATGCTGCAGTCTAGTATCCTAGCCACTATCGGTTTGCCATCTACGATGTCAAAGACCTTACGCGGACAGGACTTGACACAGGTCATACCATAATCGCAGAGATCGTAATCGATCTCCACGGTCGGGAGGTAATTATAACCCACACCATTTGTGACTTGCCATTTTACATGCCTTTTGGCAGTGCCCATCTCCGCAGTGGCGTAGATGAGGACCGCCTGTCCCTCATTAAGATCCACTATTGGAATGAGGGTGTCCCTTATCCGGAATGAATCATTGCCGAGCGGTATTAGATCACCAGAATAGACCGTGCATGGGCCTATTTTGTTTAGGGAATACATGACAATACAGTTGGGACAGCCCTCCCCTCCGCATACACACTCTTCCCTGAAGTTCATCAGCTCTAGGTCAGTAGGTATCGGCACCAGGCCAAGTCTGTGTGCAACCTGCTCATCGAAGAGGGGAGTAACACTCTCATACTCTTTTTCATTATCCATTATGGGGCCTAAATGGAACTCCACATGATCTATGGCCATTTTAGGGATGTCAGATATCAGTGTCCGGCGCAAAGCGTTGGCATCTGCCGGCGACGCGTCCTTAAGGAGAAACTTACAACGGGTTTCTTCCATCTCGATGATCTCGATTTGCATGTTGGTCTCCTCTAGACTCTGCGTCCCCTGCGTCCGCCTTTCTTCTTCGTACCGTCGTGGGGTATTGGGGTGACATCTTCTATTCTGCCAATTCTCATCCCTGCTCGCGCTAGAGCACGAATGGCAGCCTGTGCACCAGGGCCTGGGGAGGTTGATTTGTTACCTCCCGGAGCACGTACTTTTACATGTATCCCGACGATGCCCTTCTCTTTGGCTATATCAGCAACACGCTCTGCTGCCTTTTGGGCAGCATAGGGTGAAGACTCATCTTTAGCCTGTTTTACAACCATTCCACCAGTGGCTTTAGTAATCGTCTCAGCGCCGGTGATATCAGTTAGGGTTATCAGTATGTTGTTATAACTTGCATAGATATTGGCTATGCCCCATTTGGAATCATTCGGCATACTCACTCCTCCGTCTCAGGGACATCTTCAAATTCCTTATCGATGTCCTCATCGATATCTGGTTTTTTCTTCACAGGGTTGACATTTGCTGTAGAGGTGGCCTTGTTTTTTTGATTGCGCATAGGATGCATCTCGTCATTGAAGGGTGAAGAAGGGTCATATCTAATACTCGATTCTTCGTTCCTCTTCACTATGTACCCTGGAATGGTCACTCTTCTTTCATTAAGATATATGTGTCCGTGAACGATCATCTGTCGGGCCTGTTTGTATGTGGTGGCCAGTCCCTTTGTGACAACCATTGTTTGCAGGCGGCGGTTCAGAATCTTCTCTTCGTTCAGGGCCAGTACATCGTCGAGTGTAGAACCCTCCATAGGTAAAAGACCCATGCGGGCGCACTTCTTAAGAATCTTTTCTGTCTCAATCTCAGCCTGGCGTTCGCCTGTGCGTAGTCTTGCCTGTAAATCCCTAGATTGACCTCTTAGGTTCCTAAGGATTGTCTGAGCTTTCCAGAACTCTTTCTTGTTCTTAAGTCCATAATTACGGACCAGTTCATGCTCGGCCTTGATCCTCTCACCCTGCCAAGGATGTGAGGGGGCGTCATAAGAGCGGCGTGGAAATTTAGGATCTCCCATTCATTTCACCCTCTTCTCTTGCTGACACCTAAAGTAAGACCTCTTCTGCCATTAGAGCGCGTTCTCTGGCCACGTACTTTATGTCCGGTCTCGTGTCTGATGCCACGATAGCTTCTTATCATTTTCATGCGATTCAAATCGTCCTGACCGGCCATCTCCAGTTCGCTACCTATGAGGTGCATGTCAGCACCTGTTACATAATCCATCTGGCGGTTGATGGCCCAAGAGGGGACCAACTCAGCATAGTTGAGGAGCAGCTCCTCCAGTTCCTGGATTTTTTCCTCCGGAACCTCCCCTATCCTGAGTGATGGGTCTATTTCGGCCCTTTTCACAATGAT
>DUKW01000104.1 GCA_013329105.1 Candidatus Methanomethylophilaceae archaeon
CTGGGCAACCTGACGGTCTTCCTGTGGGCCCTTCGAGAGAGAGAGATGTTCCTGGATCTTTTCGTCAAGCTTTGTGGGCAGAGGATGACCACCAACTATCTTCGCATAGGCGGGGTACGTAACGATATGCCCTATCTCTTTGAGAGGGATTGCATGCGTGTCGTGGAGCTTTTTGAGAAAAGGCTCTGGGATCTTGTCGATCTCAACGACGAGTCGGCGATATTCCTGTCGAGGATGCAGGGGGTCGGATACATTTCGCGCAAAGATGCGGCTAATATAGGACTCACTGGCCCCACCATGCGAGGAAGCGGTGTGGACTTCGACGTGCGTCGTGACGATCCTTATGAGGTCTACGACGAGTTGGATTTTGAGGTTCCGATCTCTAAGGACGGTGACGCATATGCGCGTTATGCTGTGCGCATCGAGGAGATGTTCCAAAGTTGCGAGATCATTCGCCAGGCAATGGCGAGAATGCCAAAGGGTCCTGTCAGGCTCAAGGCCCCACGCAACGTTCCCGAGGGAACTCATTTCGCAAGGATCGAGGATCCACGCGGGGAGGGCCTCATGTATCTGGTTTCTGACGGTAGCGATCATCCTTATCGATTGAAGGTTAAGAGCCCCATCTTTGTCAATGTGTCCGCAGCGAAGAAGATGGTTCTAGGTGCTAGAATGGCTGACGTACCTGCAATTATGGGCACGGTCGATATGTGTCTTGGGGAGACGGACAGGTGATAATATGAGCTTTTGGGATTGGGTAACGATTCGCGATTCAACGGCCAACACACTGTCTCCCTTTGACGTTTATAACCTGCCTTATGCCGTAGGCCATGGGCTTTGGGACATAATAGGGGGCATCTTAGCTTGGTTGTTAAACCTAATATTCCCTGGCAATGGGGTTTCCATATGGCTGGTGGGCGATGCTGTGAGCAACGCCCTTGCGCTCATCCTTATGGCCGTTGTTGTGTTTGCTGTCATATTCGTAGTGAATATAACTATGATATGGGCGGAGAGGAAAGTATTAGGCAGGATTATGGACCGCCGTGCGACACGTATAGGTCCTGCAGGATATTTGCAGAACATCGCTGATGGTCTCAAAACTTTCCTCAAAGAGAATATCATTCCCGATAAGGCCGACAAGAAGGGTTATATGTGGGCCGTGACCCTGGTCATCGGTAGTGCTATTCTCGTATCTGGAATGATTCCGCTGAGCCCCAGATGGTTCCTAACCGACTATGGGGTGGGTCTTCTTATAATATACGGATTGTTCGCTGTGGCTCCGTTCATGATTCTGGTGGCCGGTTGGTCACAGAACAACAAATACTCACTATTAGGTGGTATGAGAGCGGCAGCGCAGATGATCAGCTATGAGGTACCCATGCTCATGGTCTTCGCCAGCGTTGTACTGATGGCGGGCAGTCTCAACATAAATGACATAGTGCAGTTCCAGATGGACAACACATGGTTCATAGTTCCGCAGATAATTGGGTTTGTAGTTTTCCTGGTAGCCACGATTGCAGAGGCGGAAAGGATACCTTTCGATCTCCCTGAGGCGGAGGCCGAGCTAGTCGAGGGGTGGCAGACCGAATATGGCGGTATGAAGTGGGGGCTGATCATGCTAGGTGATTACTTCCGCGGTTATATCGCCTGTGCACTGGGAGCTATAATGTTCCTGGGTGGCTGGGCGGTCCCATTCACCGATTCCCTTATCATACCGGAGATAGTGTTCCTACTGAAGGTTTTCCTGTTGTTCTTCGTGATGATATGGGTCAGAGGGACATTTGCCCGTATCAGAACAGATCAGATCCTGAACATCGGTTGGAAAGTCTTGCTCCCTCTGGCAGTATTGAACCTGCTTGTCGTGGTGCTGCTTAAGATGGGAGGTGTTTATTGATGGCGCTTAAGTTTCTTGATAAGTATCCTAAAAACACTGCCCGGCATCTTTGGGTATTGAGGCCGCTCTATGCGACCTTGAAAAATATGATAAGGACAACTATACACCGGCCGGTTACTATCATGTATCCTTACGAAAAGGAATGGATACCTGATAACTACCGTGGAAGGCCAGGATTGGTGTTCGAGAAATGTTTGGGGTGTGGCATATGTGAAAGCATGTGCCCAACTACCTGTATCGAAATGGTGGAAGTCGACGATGAAAAACTGGGAAAGGTTAGAAGACCTCAGGTGAACGTCGGCCGCTGTATGATGTGCGGATACTGTGCCGAATATTGCCCAGTGAATGCAATGACAGTCACACCCGATTATGAGCTTGCCGCTTTTACCCGAGAGGATCTTATCTTCGATCCCTACCGTCTTAAGTGGGAGAATGTAACTCAGGGTATGGAGGTGCATCTTGAGGAGCACCTGCCGTCAAACCTTGCAAAGGGTATATACGACCAGCCTACGGCATATTTCAAGGTAGATAGGCCAAAGCTCATAGAGGATAAGTGTATAAGCTGCGCCCGCTGCTCCAAAACATGTCCAGTGGGGGCCATTGAGATGGTGGAAGTGGGTGTCAATGAGAAAGGAAAGCCAATCAAACACCCCAAGGTGGACGATTCAAAGTGCGTGTTCTGTCAGCAATGTATAAACATCTGTCCTAAGAGTGCGCTAGAAATAAACGAGGTGCTCTGATGTTTGGAATTGACTCAAGCGATGTGCTGGGAATGGATCTCAGTTGGTTCGGTTTGGACACCTTTTTCTTCCTGATTGTGGCAGCTATAACAGTTGCCGCGGCGATCTATGTGATATATTCGGAGGAGGTGGTCCATAGCGCCCTTTATCTGGCATTGACCTTTGTAGGGGTGGCTCTTGTCTACTTCTTCCTGAATGCAGAGTATATGGCTGTTATTCAGTTGATGGTCTATGTCGGTGCGGTCACCATTCTGTTCGCTTTCAGCATAATGCTGACCAGGAGGAACATGGTCGGAGGTGATTCCGATGAATAAGAAGATCATGATAGGGCTGACCCTAACGGTTTTGTTGGGAGCCTTGTTGATCGGTACTGCCGTTACTGTTGACTGGGGTGCAGGAGATGAGATACATGCTATCCCATTCAACCCTCCTGAGGGAGAGATTTCTGATACCCTGAATCAGGTCTTGTTTGATGAATATGGTGCGGTAGTTATGGTAATGGCCGTGCTGATGTTCTCTGCCATCATTGGCGGGGTATTCCTAGCTAAGGAGGACTGGGAATGATACCCATAGAGATGTTCCTGGGGCTCTCGGCAATCCTCTTTGCTGTTGGGGCATTCGGTGTACTGACAAAGAAGAACGGTCTGGTAGTATTGATGTGTATTGAAATGATGCTCAACGCGGCCAATATTAATCTTGTTGCCTTCTCCGCCTTTTTTAACGACGTTGTTGGGCAAATCTTTGTGATCATGACCATAACTGTGGCCGCTGCGGAGGTAGCTGTAGGTATAGCCATACTGCTTAACCTCTACAAGACCAGCGGAACGACCGATTTGGAAGATATAAATCTCCTGAGGTGGTGAACAGATGTTGTTCATAGATTATGCATGGTTGATACCAATAATCCCGCTGGCCGCGTTTCTGATAATTGGGTTTTTCGGTCACAAGACACCTGAAGGAGGCGGCTACATAGCCATCATAGCAGCCGCCGTATCTTTTGTACTCTCAGCGTTGGTCGGTTACGAGATCCTGTCCGGTACTGTGGCTGCGCCGTATGTCAACGATATCGTGTGGTTGGAGATGTCTCCAGGCGTTGTTCTGAACTTCGGCCTGTATATCGATAACCTCTCTGTGCTGATGTTGATATTTTCATCACTTATCAGCACCCTGATCTTCATTTACTCGATTGGGTACATGCACGATCAGGGAGAAAGGAAGAGAAGATACTACACAGAGGTGTCTCTTTTCCTGACTGCGATGCTAGGCCTGGTCATATCCAGCAACTTCTTGGAGATGTTCATCTTCTGGGAGATTGTTGGTCTATGCTCATACCTTCTAATAGGTTTCTGGGGTTTCAAGCATCCAAAGGGTGAGAAGGCATCCATTGCTGCTGCCTCAGCAGCAAAGAAGGCCTTCTTGGTTACCAGAATGGGAGACGTATCTCTGTTGGCCGGACTATTCGTTTTGCTTAACGCCTTTGGCAGCCTAGATTTCGTCTCTCTGTTCGATCCGGCCAACATCGCCGCGGTAGATAATTCGACATTAGCGTTGGGATCGTTACTGATCTTTGGCGGCGTCATCGGTAAGAGCGCGCAGTTCCCGCTGCATGACTGGTTGCCAGACGCTATGGAGGGTCCGACTACTGTCTCCGCCCTGATTCATGCCGCAACGATGGTTAAGGCCGGTGTCTATCTCACTGCCCGCTCCCTGCCGCTCTTTGTGCAGTCCACGGATGTAACGCTATTCGTAGCAGTAATCGGTGGTTTCACGGCCTTCTATGCAGCGACAATGGCTCTGAACAACATGAACATAAAGAGAGTGCTTGCCTATTCCACTCTCTCTCAGCTGGGATATATGGTCCTTGCATTGGGCGCTGCTGGTTACATGATGGCCGCCAGCCTTGCAGCGGGCGATGTTGAAGTGGACCATGCGATGGGATATACAGCCGGCACTTTCCATATGATGAACCATGCGTTCTTTAAAGCCCTGCTATTCCTGGGTGCGGGTTCGGTCATACATGCCGTAGGTACTGAGGACATGCGTCAGATGGGGGGACTGCGCAAGCGCATGAGCATAACATCCATAACCATGCTCATAGCCACGCTAGCAATCGCCGGGATACCGTTATTCTCTGGTTTCTGGTCCAAAGATCTGATACTCGAGTCCGTGCTGCATGTGGCGGAAGGAGGTCACGGCGCCGCATCGGCAGTGTTCTTGATACTGTTCGTGCTGGCACTTGTAACTGCGTTCATGACAGCCTTCTACATGTTCCGTCTATGGTACATGACGTTTGGCGGCGAAGAGGGTGAGGCCAGTAAGCATTGTCACGGCGAATCGCCGAGATCGATGACATATCCGCTTGTCATACTGTCTGGGTTCGCCGCGCTATCCGGTTTCTTGATTCTCTTCGGCTTCGCTGACGCGCTGACCTTTAATTTTGTTGACGGGGCGTTCGTGGTAGGAGGGCACGGGCTGTCGATGATTGAAGTGCTGGAGGACATATTCTTGAATCCGTTCGCCTATGTGTCCATAGCTCTTGCTGTGCTAGGGTTCTATATAGCCTATCGCATGTATGAGGTTAGGGACATAGAACCGGGTCGCTACAATCAGTATGGGGAATCCTCTCTGTACAAACTCCTTCAGAAGAGGTATTACTTCCCGGAGTTCTACAACGCATTGGCCTTGAAGCTGGCATATCCAGCGGCCATGGCGGTTGAACAGGTCGATCGTAAAGCGGTCGACGGTACGGTCGATGGTATTGCCAACTCCATCACAGGGGGCTCGCAGATGCTGAGAAGAATCCAGACAGGGTTTGTTCAGACTTATGCGGCCTTCGTCGTTGGCGGTGTGCTGCTTGTCATCGTCCTGATATACCTTATCGGTTACCTTACAGGGGGTCTGTGAATTATGGCTGACATGATGCTATCATTACTGCTGTTCACCCCTCTGGTGGGAGCAATATTGGCTCTGTTTATGGCTGGCGAGAAGAGCAAGTACGCACGTTGGGTGGCCCTGATCTTCAGTGTCATACCTCTAGCCATATCTTTGGTTGTTCTGACCAGTTATGATATGGTTGCCGGCGGAACGCAATTCCTTGAGCAGTATACATGGATAGAGACGGCGTTCCTTAAGATGCAGTATATACTGGGCGTAGACGGACTTAGCCTGATAATGGTGTTCCTCACCAGCATCCTAGTATTCCTGGTCGTCCTGTTCTCTTGGGAAGAAAAGGAGAGGCCCAACTTCTTCTTTGCTCTAATCCTTGGGATGGAGACCGGTCTACTAGGTGTCTTCATGGCTGCCGACTACTTCCTCTTCTTCATCTTCTGGGAGGTCGCGCTGATCCCTATGTACTTCCTTATCAACATATGGGGAGGTCCGCGTAGGCACTATGCTGCCATCAAGTTCTTCATATACACTCATGTGGCGAGCTTGATAATGCTAATAGGGATATTTGCCATGGCCTTCGGTGCCGCTTCCATCTTAGGTGTGTCACAGCTGAACTTCGCCTTCGACACTATATCGGGTGTGGGTTTCTCATCCACTTTCCAAATACTGGTATTTGGGCTTCTGTTCTTCGGTTTTGCCGTGAAGATGCCCATGGTACCATTCCATACCTGGTTGCCCGATGCGCACGTGGAGGCCCCCACTGCCGGCAGTGTATTACTGGCGGGAGTGATGCTTAAGATGGGCTCATACGGTCTTATCCGTATCTGTCTGGACGCACTCCCTGATGGAGCAGTGGCTTGGCAGATACCAATGATTATCATAGCCCTGGTATCGATCATATACGGTGCTCTTGCCTGTATTGCACAGCGTGACTTGAAAAAGATGGTGGCATTCTCCTCCATCAACCATATGGGTATGGTCTTGCTGGGAGTGGCGACACTGAGCGATGTTGGTATAGCCGCTGGTGCATTCCTGATGTTTGCCCACGGATTGATCACGGCCGTGCTCTTTATGGTGTGCGGTATAACCGGTCACAATCTGGGTACCAGGCAGATACCTTTACTGGGAGGCTTGGCGGCGAAGATGCCTAACTATGCTGCATTCATGATGTTCGGATTCATGGCCTCTTTGGGCCTACCGGGCCTTGTGGGTTTTGTGGGTGAGTTCACGGTCCTCTCATCGTTCTACGACTGGGCCCTTGCGGAAGGTATGGTATGGTTGATCATCCTAGGATTGCTCTCTCTGCTGCTTACTGCCGGTTATTACCTCTGGGCTATGCAGAGGAGTATATTCGGTCCTCTGACCGACAGGATCGATACCAGCAAGGTAAACGACGTGAACATCTTCGAAGGAATATCGTTGGCCGCCCTTTGCGGTTTGATCGCTCTCTTCGGGATATTCCCTGCTCTGGCATGGGATCTCATCTTCCCTGTAGCTAGTGATATTGCTGCCGTTCTAGTGGGGGTGATCTAAGATGTCATTACCTGATTTCACCTTGATCGCTCCGCAGCTGATCGTATTGGTAACTGCGCTGATCATACCAGCGCTTTACTTCCTGACTAAGAACGATAAAGTGGTCGGCCTGGTATCCATCTCGGGTGTGTTGCTGTCGGGAGCCTATCTTGCATGGATGATTATCGACGGAGTCTCGGGAGACTTCCTTAGCGTATATGCTGTGGATGACTTTTCCCTGCTCCTTACAGGCTTGTTCCTAACGGTGGTCTTCCTCGTCCTGCTATCTTCACTGAATACCGTGGAGCGTGACCATCATCACGGTGAGTATTACGCTCTGTTGCTGACAGCGACGTCAGGTATGATGTTCGTTGCCTGTGCCCAGGATCTGATCGGGCTTTTTGTCGGTCTGGAGCTTACAAGCATGTCCTCCTATGCGCTGGTGGCATTCCGCAAGAACGATCCTCGTGCTGCTGAGGCTGCCACCAAGTACCTGGTTATCGGAGGATTATCCACTGCCATGACCCTCTACGGTTTCTCCCTGCTCTATGGGATGACGCAGAGTACGATGTTTGTTGATATCGCTGCTGCGATAGGGTCCGCGCCCACGGCAGGTCTGATGATTTCCATGGCGTTGATCATAGCAGGTCTGGGTTTCAAGGTCACGACAGTGCCTTTCCATATGTGGGCCCCAGATGTGTATGAGGGAGCAGTAACACCCATTTCCACATTCCTGGCGGTAGGCTCTAAGAAGATGGGCTTTGTGGCGTTGTTCAAGGTTTTCCTTGTCGGGTTCATTGCGGCACAGGCCACAGTGGTTACCGACATGCAGTACATCTTCGCTGCGCTCGCTGCCATAACAATGACTCTCGGCAATGTGGTGGCTTTGTCCCAGACAAATATCAAGAGGATGTTGGCCTATTCCAGCATAGCTCAGGCAGGTTACCTGTTGATAGTCCTTGCCGTGGCAACACCATATGCGCTGACAGGCGGTATACTCCACATGATCACCCACGTGTTCATGAAAGGAGGGGCCTTCATAATCGTGGCTGCCCTAGCCTATGTGGCAGTAGGAGAGAGGATAGACGACTACAAGGGACTTGCAAGAAGGGCGCCCTTGGTTGCCTTCTCCATGTCGATATTCCTCTTCTCTCTGGCAGGCGTGCCGCCGTTGGCAGGTTTTGTCAGTAAATTTGTACTGTTCTCCAGTGGTGTGGGTGAACCCGGAGCAGCGCTTAGCGGAGAATGGGTCTGGTTGATATTCCTCGCGGTCATAAATAGCGCCATATCGCTGTACTATTATGCCCGTGTGGTGAAGTATATGTACGTCGATGAAGGCGAGACCAGCGAGAGGATCAAAGTACCGGTGCCCTTCATGATAGCCATACTTATCTGTTTGGTGGCCGTCATAGGAATCGGTCTTTTCCCAGAACCGCTCATCTCTCTCTGCGAGAGCGCTGCTGCAGCCCTGATGAACTGAAAACCTTTTTCAAACCCCTATATTTTTCACACTTCTGCTTTGCCAGTAAAGATTAAGTAGACTATACCATTATCAGCGGTCAATGGGACAGACATGGGATTCAGAGATTAAAGAGCATCTCCGTCTTGTTGACGAGATGATGGAAGCCAGTATAATCTCATGTCAACCTGAGCTGACAAATCTCTGCCGCCATGTCCTCTCTTCCGGGGGCAAAAGGATACGCCCCGGGATATGTATACTATCCTTCTTCGCTGCTGGTGGAAAAGACGCTGATAGGGTCATCAGAATAGCAACGGCGTTTGAGCTTATTCACAGTGCCACACTAATCCATGATGATATTAACGATGACAGTGAGATTCGTAGAGGCAGGGCCACAGCGCATAATCTCTATTCAGTTCCTAAAGCCATAATTGCCGGTGATTTCCTCTTCGTTCAGGGGTTTAGATTGGGGGGAGTGATGGAAGAGCCTGTGATTAACTTCATCGCCGATGCCTGTAATTCAATGGCAGAGAGTGAGTTTGTCCAATTAGATTATGAGGGCAAGCCAGAGACCTCTGTTGATACATATCTTGAGATCATCGAAGGAAAGACCGCACGCCCGATAGAGGCCGGGGCCCGAGTGGGCGCCTTCATGGCTGAAGCTGAGCCGGAGGTCATTGAAGCGCTGGGGGGTTTTGGTCTCAACGTGGGTCTGGCATTTCAGATTGCTGATGATATATTGGATGTTGAGGGTGAAAAGGTCAGTACAGGCAAAGAGCCAGGGATAGATATACTTGAAGGCAAACCAACGCTCCCCCTGATCCTGGCTATGGAGGATCCGGAAAAAGGATTAGGTATAAGGCGGATATTTGCTCAAAAGGAAAAAAGTGAGGCTGATGTTGAGGAGGCGCTTAGGCTTATAAGGTCGACGGACGCCATAGAGAAGAGCAAGGCATATGCCCTGGAGTTTGTTAATAAGGCCAAGGAATATCTTGACAAAATTCCCCCCTCTGTATATCGAGAATCATTATTTCGGCTAGCCGATTATGTGGTCGAAAGAACTAGGTGAACGCATGTCCGACATAATGGAAACGGACGTTCTGGTTGTCGGTGCAGGTCCGGCTGGAAGCACAGTCGCACGTTATGCTGCTGAGAAAGGACTTGATGTAACGCTCATCGAAAGAAGGTAAAAAATAGGCATTCCTTTCCGTTGTGGAGAGTTCATGCCCGATGTCAGTGAGATAAAGGCCATTTTCCCCTCTGCGACTGACCTTGATGAGCTGTTTAACATACCCCCATCATTACGCCGAAGGGATATCGGGGCTATACGGGTGGTAACGCCAAAAGGCAGGAGCTACGACAACCCGTTCCAGGGATATAGCACTGACCGTGATCGCTTTGATCAGTATTTAGCGTCTGAAGCAGTATCAGCAGGGGCAGAGCTTATTACCTCATGTGCCTTCATAAAAGCTGCAGATGGTCTTTATCAGACATCAAAGGGGACTTTCAGAGCCAAGGTTATAGTGGGCGCTGATGGGCCAGGTTCTAGAGTAGCTCGAGAGATGGGACTTCCCTTGCCTAAGCATCCATACCCTGCTGTTGCTGCGCAGGCGAAGGGGGATTTTGAACCTGTACTGACGATGTTCTTCGGGGGCATAGCTCCTGGGGCATATGGGTGGATCATTCCTAAGGACGGCTCTGCAAATGTGGGTGTGGGGTGTTCTCCAAAACTGGCTGATCTCCGCCCGTCGGACTATTTTTATCGCTTTGTGGAAACACATGATCTAAACGTGACCAGTCGCATAAGCGGTAAATATGTACCCGCCCAAGGGCCGATAAAGCCAATATACGATGAGGGCGCCATCACTGTGGGTGATGCGGCAGGGCATGTGATGGCTGTGAATGGCGGCGGCATACCGCTGGCAATGATCGCCGGGAGGACGGCTGCGGATGTTTTGGAGAAACACATTGTGAAAGGCGGCCCCATTTCTTTATATCAGGAGAGATTAGAGAACACAATCTTCGGGCCTCTGCGCAGTGCCGCGCGTACTAAGTGGCTGGCAGACGTCTTCGCTTTCGGTTCCGATTTTCGTACGGAATGGTGCATGCGTACGCTGGGGAGAAGGCGCATCTCGAAGATCTTGCGCTGCCGTTTTCCGTTTCCTTAGCGGCTACGCACACTTCGCATCTCCGAACCACAAATGGGGCATTCCGCTAAGCGTCGGTTCTCGGTATGGCCACAGCCTATGCAGCTGTATTTCCATCTCCAGACCTTTTTTATGCCCTTCACACCTACGGCTGTGTATTTGACATCCAGTAGCTTAGCGACGTTTTGCATTGAGTAATCGTCTGTCATCAACAAGGCTCCTAATTCAAGGGCTAGAGCGAGCAGATCGATATCGGTCGGTGATAATCTCCCAGCATCGCCGCTTAATTCTGCCGTTTCAAGAACTTTCCTTCGTGCCTCATCCCCAGGACTGGAAGTTCTTAGAAAGCCTTCCCAATATTGGACCCTTAGGTCTTTATAACGTCTGAGCTCATCCCAGACGCCTGGTACGGTCACGCAATCTTCGGAGGGAAGGTCTTGGATGGAAAAGAGCACGGAGCTGTCCAGTACAAGGGTCATATTGTTTTCATCACGGTATGATTTATTAGTTTTTGTGTGGAAGTTAAATAGAGGTAATTTAATTCGTTAGAGATGATCAACAAAATCAGCGTTGATGATGATGTAAGGGACTATATCGCCATTTCTGGTAAGGATTACCGCGTCTGCACATCATGTTATGGGCCGGCACTGGTTCCCATTGAGATAAAACCGCCCAAAAATACTGACTTGGTAATAAAGATCGGTAACAACACGCTCTACGTTTCACGTGTACAGGCGATGTATATTTCTAGGGTTTCTATGGACATGCTTTATGAACCCGAATACTTGAATGCCTGTCCAGCAATCAAGGAGAAATGAGAGAGGCAGAGCCTACCGTTCTGGCCACCATATTCTCTATGTCTAGGCGGGCCACCATCTCTTTCATCCTCCCTGGGTCGGCCATGGTGACCGGTCTAGAAGGCACAGCTTGGCATGGCAGCGCTGGGCTTATGGATATCTCGTAAGTACCTATCTTTTTCGCAAAGGATTCGATCTCCAGTTTATCTATCCCTATTAGCGGGCGCAGTATCGGCATTTCAATACCTGATGAGGAGGCCTTTATATTGTGCAGGGTCTGTGAGGCGACCTGACCCAGCGAATCCCCCATTACTAATGCCTCAGCCCCGATATTTTTCGCAAAACGCTCGGCACTTACCAGCATCAGTTTTTTGCACAGTACGCACTGGTACTTGCGGTTGCATCTCTCCGCGATCTCTGCCTGATTAGCTCCGTGCTCTGCCATGTATAGAGGAACACGCTTACCCAGAACTTCAGATAGTCTATTTGCTATAGAAACGACCTTCTCCACGCTGCGATCATCAGAGTAAGGGCGGTTGTCCATATGAAGAAGGGTAAGATCGGCTCCCCTTTTTGCCATCAAATAAGATGCCACAGGCGAATCGATTCCTCCGGATAGAAGGACCACCACCTTTATCTCGTTCATCTTAATTGTTGAAACGGTTGAGGTCTATACCGCCGATTGACGGCCCAAACTCCTCATCATCGTCATCCAAGTCAATGACCATGTTGAAGAGCATGCTAACCATTTCCTTCATCTGCTGAAGCTCAGCCTTTAGCTCTTTGAGCTCTTTCACTAATTCTTCATTGGAGGTCATGATCGTAATTAAATCACCGCATTACCATAGTCGTCCGCGATCTTCCGCGTCTCTTTTCTCTCACAGTCCTCGCACCATAGACTGTTGCCTTTGCGGATAAGGTATTTATGACATTTGCTGCAACGAGCTAGGACCACCCCTAAATGAGGATCAACAGTGACTATCTGCAAAGAGGGTTTGGTCTGCACGACCTTCCCGCGTATTATGTCCCCTTTACGTAGCTCCTTGCTGATATCTTCTGTGTAGCCAGGCGATATTTTGGATACATGTATGGTTCCATACGTATCCCCTGTCACACTTCGCATAACCCCCTCTTTCGCAATTACATCGCAGGTAGCCATGGTAGGTTTGATGTCTGAAATGATGGCATATACAGTATCACCTTTCCTGAGAACATTTGGGGGGTTATAAGGCATCACCTCAGCGGTCATCTCCTCCTGATTAAGGATCAACTTTCCGTATTGGGAAGCAAAGATGATGCCATTCTGATTGTAAGTGCCTTCAGAGGCGAGGTATTCTTCTTCCACAGCCACTTCGTCTCCTGGCAGAACAATTCTTGTTTTCGTCATATTGTCATCACCTGATAGCTATCATTATGATATCTACGGCCTTTTTTGGTCTTCTATGGAAATTGAACAAGTGAGGGATATCGTATTTATATTCTTTGTGGAACCACACTTCCCTTTCGAGGCTGGACAGTAAGCGTTCCAGAAATGGCAATGTTTCTCGCATGTGTAATGAGTAAATCTCATCGGCTATCTCCAAGGCCTTGGTAAGAAAGACGCGGTCTGCATTGCGCGTTTGGCAGCCAAATGGCGGATTCATTATTACGGTATCGGCATGGCCATCGAAATCCCTAACGTCGGCTTTCACGAACTTAATATCGGCTCCAATGTCAGCACAGTATTCACGGGCCTGTGACAGCGCCTTATCTGAAATATCCACCCCTGTGACATCTGACGCGCCCATAAGCCAAGAACCGACGGAGAGGACACCTGTCCCACATCCAAGGTCTATCACCTCCTTGCCGCTTATAGACCCTTGGCCAGCAGCGGTGTAGAGCATATCTGCTGCTATGGGCGCTGGTGTCTGATATTGTTCCAGCACCGCAGATGGCTCTTTGAAGGTGGGGACCCTTTCCAGGGCTATCTCAAGCTCTCTAAGTTTCATATCTTCGACCACCGCATCTAAACACTAAATGGAGTATCCTCACTTTGTGTAAATCTTTCGATGTTCCGTGTTCATAGCTTCAACCATGTTTTTACTTTGGTTCATATGTCTAATGCAACTTAAATAATTAGACATATGAACAAAATATTCAAATAATACAACGTATTTTGTGGCTTCACAACAGATAATATTTGAACATATGAACACTTTGTAAGAGGAACCTTCCCATGAAACTTGGATATCCACTAAAGAACTCCGCATCGCCAGTAAGCCCTTACGGTTTTGCTGAGGAAAGCTACATGGTCGACATTCCAAAGGGTAAGATGGCACATACCGGGGGATGCGGCATAGCAGGCTGCATCAATATTGACGGCTCTCGCATATCAGGATCTAAAATAGAAAAAATGATAACAACGATGTCCGAAAGAGAGAACGGTTTGGGCGCCGGGTTCGTAGCATATGGTCTGTTTCCAGAATTTCCCGATGAATATTGTATGCAGTTCTTTTTCGAAGATGAGGAATCAAAGAGGGTAACAGAGGATCACATTTCTAGATGGTTGGATATTGTGAAGGATGAAAGGGTGTACACTTCCCCCAATCCTCATGTTAACGCGCCTTTACCTATGGTCTGGAGGTATTTTGTCCGCTTTAAAAGGTATACTGATATCTATGTACGCGTAGGTCTAAGCGAAGAAGATCACATGGTTAGGCTTGTGACATCTGTGAACACGTCCATACCAGGCGCGTACTGTATTTCCAGCGGTAAGAACATGGCAGTGTTCAAAGGAGCAGGCTACGCTAAGGGGATAGCTGATTTTTATGACATCTCTCGGTATAAAGGGAGTATGTGGCTCGCCCATTCCCGTTTTCCGACGAATTCACCAGGTTGGTGGGCAGGAGCGCATCCGATAAGCATTCTGGACT
>DUKW01000058.1:0-3354 GCA_013329105.1 Candidatus Methanomethylophilaceae archaeon
CAGGTATGGGCAGGTCCTGCAGATACTTGTCAATTATATGTCGATGATTATCCTTTATGAGGAAGCTCACTATTTGTAATCCCATAGATTTGATCTCATCAAAGTCAACAGCGTTCTCGATTACGGCTATTTTTGCCATCTTCTCTGCTGTCAAGAGCTCTGGAGATATTATGTGATCTGCACCAATATAATTACCGTTTTTGTCTTTGTATATATACTCAGGATTGCGGATACGAGCCACAGTGCGGATCTTAGGGTTTATGACCTTGGCAGACATGCAGGCAAACATATTAATTTCGTCCAACTCCGTGACCGCCAGGATCATATCGGTACTAGGAGTCAAAACCTTCTCTAGGAGTCGAGGACTGGCACCGTTACCATGGTATGCATCGACGTTAAGTGTCTCCCTGATTTCATTTAGTCGAGATTCCCTTTCTTCGATTATAGTTACCTTATGGATGCGAGAAAGTGCCGTTGCCACGGTATATCCCACGTTACCAGCGCCGATGATTACTATCTCCATATAAGCACTCTCTATACAGGGACCCAGTTCTTTGGAGGTATTTCAGTGTTCAAGATGTATATATTTCATTTGCGGGCACCGTTAAATACAAGTGACATATTACCGCTTCTGTTATCATCCCCTCTCTGGATCATTCTTACGCGATCTAAATAATACTGTGAGCACCGCGAAAAGATATACCGTTGCCACAGCGATCCCGAGATAGTAAGCCAATATGTTATCCCGAATAAATGTCAACATTTCGTTATACTCAAAAAATGCATAGATGTTGGGATTCTCTGTAATGAAGTCCATCACTTCTTGAAAAAGGATGCGGAAGCTTTCGATGTTGGGCTCAAAAAGGATGCTAAGTTTTTCAATTGAATTGGACAAAGTGCCTCCAATATCCTCAGTAGGAGATGCTGATACAACGCCAGCCGTCATTATCGTGGCGATAAGCATTATCGGCAGACTCATCGCGATCATGGCACTCTTCCTCAATGAACCACCTATCCGATAACTGTCCTAAGGAATAGATAAAAGCTCTTACTATCGATCAATTATAATAGGGAATTCGTTTATTGATAGATCATGTTAAAAAGGCTCGATATCGAGACCTGGATAGACTCTCGTAGCAGCGGTGTAGACAGAGTTGTAGAAAATGTTGCGGATATCATAGCGCAGGTTGAAGAAGGGGGCGACAAGACCCTTATAGATCTCACAAAGAAGTTTGACGGGGTGGAGCTAGATGGCCTGGTTATAGATAGGGGGCGCGTCGATGATGCATATAATTCTGTCGACCCAGAACTTATAGAAGCTCTCGAAGAGGCCGCATTCAACATTCAGAGATTCCACGAATTGCAGAAACGTGACGATATATGGTTCAGAGAGATGGAGCCGGGACTGATCCTTGGAATGAAGACGACACCTTTACAGCGCATAGGTATATATGTTCCAGGCGGCAGGGCGGCATATCCTAGTTCTGTTCTGATGTGTGCCATACCTGCCAGAGTTGCGGGTGTGGAGGAAGTGATCATGTGTACACCTCCGCCGGTCCACCCATTGACGTTGGTCGCCGCAGATATAGCGGGCGTTGATGAGGTCTACTCAGTAGGCGGGGCTCAGGCCATTGCCGCTATGGCTATTGGGACTGAGACGATCGAACAAGTGGATAAGGTCGTCGGTCCAGGGAATGTGTATGTGACGGCAGCCAAGGCATTGCTACGCGGAATTGTCGAGATCGATTTTCTTGCCGGTCCCAGCGAAATCGGTATCATCGCCGATGATTCTGCAAACCCTGGGTTTATAGCGGCGGACATACTGGCACAAGCGGAGCATGACCCTCAGAGCGCGTGCATACTGGTAACAGACAGTATGGGCCTGGGGGATAAGGTTAATGATTCTATCTGCGAGATGCTTCCCCTCTGTAAGCGCCATAAAATCGCAGAGCAAGCGCTGAAATGTTCGGGTTACATACTTGTTGATAATATGGAGGAGGCTGTAGACATCATCAACCTCGTGGCTCCAGAACATCTTTCGTTACAGACATGGGATGCATTGGCCCTTCTCGGTAAAGTGAGAAATGCCGGCTCGATATTCGTCGGACCTTATGCAGCGGTGGCATTGGGTGATTACGGCTCAGGAACCAATCATGTACTTCCAACAGGTGGCAATGCCACTTACAATTCAGGGCTCAACGTTGCCCATTTCTGTAAAACGAGCACGGTACAAATCATCGGTCGTGAAGGCTTGGAGTATTTGGCTGATATAGCCATACCGCTAGCGAAAGCTGAGGGTTTGGATGCACATGCCCGCTCTGTGGAAATAAGAAGAACCTGTGAACTCTGAAAAGGACCGATGTCGCGGTCATTATTTGCTTGCTATTTCGAAACATATTAGTCACAAAGCCTGTAGTTATACAATATCTGCTATATAAAAAGGAAAAGATTTTAATTAAGAACAGGAACATATAATCACAATGTCTTCAAGGATCCTTATAGTCGAAGATGAAGTAGTTGTTGCTATGTACATAGAGACACTGCTTGTCACATTCGGCTATGAGGTTGCTGGTATAGTGACCAACGGAAAGGATGCCATTGATGCCGTTAAGAACAACGGCATTGCCCTTATTCTTATGGATATTAACATTGAAGGCGATATTGACGGCATTGAGACCGTCAAGCGCATTAAGGAATTCAGTGATGTGCCGGTGATTTATGTCAGTGCATACATCGATAAAGAGACTATAGATCGAGCCGCTGAAACCAAACCGGCCAGTTATCTTTCCAAACCCTTCAAAAACAAGGATCTCAAGGATATAATTGACAGTATCCTCCGTTGAGTTACCATAGTTCGTATGCGGACTGTTCCATCATGGAGGAGGCGAAGGCAGCAGAGTATAGACACCTTTTCGAAGCCTCCAACGGTCCATACATGAGCCAATCAGCCCCCGACATCACTGTTATGGCTACGGAGGAGCTGTCAACATGGCGAGCAAAGCCATCAGCATTCTGTGTAACTGGTGGCCAAGTCTCTACTGTGTTGTGTAGTGAACATCCAGAGGGCAGCCCCCATTTAGCTTTTGCAAGCATGATTGCCCTTAAGGCCGCTCCGCCTCTTTGCTCATAAGAGGTGGCAGCTAGATCCAAGAGCGGCTTTTTGATCCCGTATAACGCAGCCTTATCGACCAGCCCCATCGAAGAAAGCGAGCCGCCGTTATCAAGTAAATGTATCCTCCCCTTAACGGTAATATCTCCTGGATCAAAGGCAGAAATCACTGCAGAATCGACACCATGATCGCGAAGAGAGGACCATTCATCTTCTGGCGAACCTATATGAAGGCTATTATAAAC
>DUKW01000058.1:3484-9712 GCA_013329105.1 Candidatus Methanomethylophilaceae archaeon
CTGACTACTGGAATCCAGGAACAAAGCACCATTGCTGCAGTCTGCGGCCGCCGAAAGTAGTCCGTGCACTCCACTGGGTGCATCCATGAAAACGGCAAGGGCATGTCCCATATGAAGACGTTCAGCCAATGATTCGGCAGCACTGACAGCATCTGATAACCTCTCCGTATCGACCCTGCCTTCTTTTCTGTCTATGACGATGCTATGGTCAGGATAGAAAATGGAGCCCACCAATACCGGTGGGCGTTTACCTGGCTGTCCTCCAAACATCATAACCCCGATAGCGAACGACGATTGATCTTTTTGGAACTTGAACATCATAATCCCCCGCTCAGATAATCCCTAAGATGTCTTATAAGCTCTGCAGAAGGAACCTCACTTACCATTCCGTCAACGGGATTGATCACATAATCCGGATTTCGGTTAAGGATAATGAACCGGGAGGAGATCGACAGCTTTTCGTCTGAGAACCCCAGCATACCACCGACAATACGATCGGCAATCTGATTCATATCTTCGCCAATATCTTCACGTTCTATTATCGGCGAATCGTATATGAGCGGTTGACCGAATGGCTCAGTAGGAATCTTCGCTAAAGACTCCAGCAGCTCCTCCAGGCGCCTTTTTGCCATGGAATCCAGATCATAACGTGGGTTGTATTCTATTATCTCTTCAGCCTCCTTTGGCTCCACTAAGTCATGTAGTGTAAGTTGCAGACGGAATTTGGCAATGGCCTCCAAGGGTGTGTTGCAAAGATACGGTATCGGTGCCCTAGTGCCGATTATGCGCTTCTCTCCATCGACACCGTTACGATGTAGGCAAAGAAGGGCATCGGCTGGATAATGTCCAAACTCCTCTCTTCCGCAGACCACCAGATGTCTTATTTTGGGCCTCCGGACCAGGAAGGCTATCATTTTCTCAATGCCTAGATTCTCTGTTTTAAATCTGCCCAGAGCATGATATAAATGAGGGGCGAGATCGACATTGCCACCTCCTACTATTGCTACAGCCACAGAGGACGTTTCATTTCCTATGTAGCAATCACCCGATGGGCTTCGGCGTTTCTCATAAGTCGAAGCGTTCAAATCCTTTGTTGGACTAATCGCCGCCTCGCTCTGTTTTTTCATAGACAAAAATAGGCGGTACCACTATTATAAAGTGAAGTCTATTCTTATATAATACTTTAGTTATAATATTATTACCCTTTCCACTGTAGTTATGTTCGCCACAGTCAAAAAGAATGTAAAGCCCAATTGATCTTTGTTAAATTATTAAATCCAATTAAAAAGAAGCTAGAGTTACATCCAGCCACGATCTCTTCCTCTCAGAACAATGGTACCGTTTGATGGACTGATGTTGCTTCGCATCAAGTAGACGCAGAGAGGGAAAAAGCTCCCTGATCTCGTCCACAGTGAAGAAATGATACATCACACCGTTACCGCGCATGAAAGTCATTGGTTCCGTTTCATGGCCAAGACCGCAGCGCATATCGTCCTTGTCGAAAGACCTTATGAACACTGTGCCCCCTGCTGCCAACAAGCGTGCTATCTCGTCCGCAGCCTCTTTTCTGCAAGGAGTCGAGAGGTGATTTAGTGAATGCACAGCTAGAACGAACTCAAAAGACGCGTTTTCATACGGCATATTACGCATATCACCAACTATTATCTCAGCTTCTTTTCCGAGTCTTCCCCGGCATCGTTGTACTGCTGTCGAAGATATATCAATCCCGTTAAGTCTAAGGCCTTTTCCAGTCAGAGATATAAGTGTCTTGCCATTCCCACACCCTACGTCGAGGACTCTAGATCTAGGAGGGATTTCTATAGGTAAAGAAGACTCGCCTCTCCAACCCATAGGCTGTGAATTGTAATAACTGTTCCATATCTTTGCTTCATCAGACTCTGGCACACTGTTCACCCCCCTCAAATATATGCGATAATATTTAACTGCATATTGTACTTGATATGGTATGAGTGAAAAAGAAGACATCATCACCGAATTGTCAAAGATACCAGGTCTGAGTGTGAAGGCTGCTGAGGGCATGTATCTTCTGGGTATACGCTCCATCGACGATCTCAAAGGAAAGGACGCCGATGAAATGTACGCTGCCTTGAGAGAGCGAAAGGATTTCTACGCCGAACCTTGCATGCATAATATGATAAAGATAGCCATAGGAATGGCCGAGAAAGGTTACCTTAGGCGTTGAGATAATGCGGGAAAGGTATTGTTTGGTTGCCAAAATGCCTAATGAACCGGGGAGCCTGCACAGAGCGGCCGAAATTCTAAAAAGGCATGACGGAAACATAGAGAGAATTCAATACGATCAGAGGATAGATCCGAATACTGTATTCTTCGAGGTGGTGGCTGAAGGGGCCTCTTTCCAAGAAGCACTCGCAGAGCTGGATGATATGGGATATCTGCGTCGAAGCCTTCCGGTTCCGGCCTACCTCAAATTCGATATCCGTCTGCCGAATGTGCCCGGAACTCTATTCGAATTTCTGGATTGTATAACGGATACGGGCTCGAACATAGCTTATCTTGACTACGATGAGACCATTCCTCGCGGAGAGCCATTGCGGGTAGGTATCGTTTTGGATGATGGCAGCAAGGCAAACGAACTCCTCGATAGACTGAAATCAAGATATCCACTGGAAATCTTGGAACACAGCAATGTGAACGAGGATTTGGACAACACGGTCTTTTATGTCCGCTTCGCTCAACAGCTGCGCCCTCTGATACCAGAAGACAGCGATGAGTTCCTCATGCAGTTCCTAAACGATTCTAACCACATAGCACAGGAACTAAGAAAGAGGGGATTGGACATGCGCCAGGTATTAAACACTATACTAAATGCCGGCTATATGCTGCATGAAAGTGTGAGGTCGGGTTGTGCAGAGCTTCAGAGCCTGGATGTGCCTGGGGGGAAGCTTTACTGCATACAATTCCCATGCGGCGGTAATACATACATCGTAGATGTCGGATCCAGAATAATGGTAGACACCGGTTTCGGTATCTATCGCGAGCATATCAGGGATGCCCTCCACTCCCTGAATATACCATTGGAATCGATTGATGCTATCCTCATAACCCACGCTGATGCCGACCATTGCGGCTCGACTGGGTATATCGATGCCCCTACCTATATGTCACCGGAGTCACTAAAAGTGCTGCAAGAGAACGATAGATCGTACGGTTCGGCAGTTCAGGGTTCCCTGTTAGAGTCCTTCTACACCAATATGATCAATTTGTTCTCTGATTTCTCACTTTCTTCAGAGATAAGGATAATAGAAGGAGGAGTTGGCTCAATGGGAGGTTTCAAGATACAAGGGAATGTTCGTATAGGCGATGTGGAAGTAATAGCGCTCAAAAGCCTTGGCGGCCATCAGGCAGGACAGCTTTTCTATTATTTTCCTCGGCAGAGACTTCTTTTCACAGGTGACAGTCTAATAAATATGAATTCTTTGAACGATGAAAAAAGGGAATACATGTCATTGGCAAAGGTTCTTATGACTTCCGTTAACGTCGATCCAGCCCTTGCAAGGGAAGAAAGAGCTATGCTGGAGAAGCTCATTCGAGAGATGTCAGAAAAGGGGGATGTTAATGTGTGTCCTGGTCATGGCGACATTATCACTGATTCAGATCGAAGGTGTGATGTATAGACCTTTCCACACAGCATCTAGAGTGAGTGACGATATTTTGCAAAGCATCAATCCCTGATACCCGTTCTATCCATGAGAATGTAGTGACCTAGCGTTAGCATGACTTTCGAATACTGCTCATCAAGTTCTCTGTTTATCATCACTTCTATTCTAGGCTCCGACCACGTAGAGACATCAGTGAATTCCATTATATTACACAATTCATTATCGAAGAACGCCATAGCAGTGCCAGGATCGTTAAGGTAGCTTAAGAGAAATACTGCCCCGTCTTCAAACCTAAGGTGGGGCTCGAATGAATGAGGGTCTGAAAGAATGGCTAGGAGATCGCCGGAAGCTACGATCTCCAAACGCGGGTGCAACATACCTTTCTTATTAATAACAATTAGCCCCTCCGGGAAAGAGTATGCAACCCCTACAGAATCTGAGCACTGGGTACATATCACCGTCTTTCCGTCTTGCAGTTGAAAGGTATTACCCAATCTTAACCAATTGAGTTTTTTTCCCGTTATAGCAGGAATGTCGACCATAAGGTATCGTTGGAAATATTGATTTAAAAGAGTATTGACTCACTCTATTTATTACTATTACCATAGAGAACAAAGGTCACAAGGACGATGGCGGACAATGGCAAAGCAATGATCAAAGGATCGATGTTCTCCCATGGAAGGCCCGGCCAGCTGATATTCCCGAATAAAAAGGCACGCAGACCCAGCTGTTCGCTGTTAGTTTTGTGGATGAACAGCGCCCATATACTCCATGCAATGGTGCCTGTTAACATGCTCCATTTTGCGGCCATGGCATCCGGGCGCTTTGCAAAAAGGGCGTAGGTGTAAGAGGGTAACAACGCCGAAGCCGTGAGACCCATAAACACAGCTGTGGAACGTGCTATGATATTGGAGGGCATATAGTATGTTATTACGACGGTAGCCACGATCATAAGCATGGTCCCTATGCGACTGGCGCGCATTGACTTGACCATACCCTTATCTCTTCCATGGAGCACCTCCCCAGGAGTATAACTTCCGTCACGGTATGCTCGAAGATGTCTCCATATGTCATAACCAGCGGATGCTCCCATGGTATGTAGCAATGAGCTCAGAGTGCTCATTGCCGCTGCAAGCAATGAAAGTAGGAAAATAGCGATGAAGAATTCGCCCATCATCGTTCCAGAGAACAGCTCGTTGACGAAGACAGGAATTATCATATCAGCATCACCGCCAACGTATTCTATCGCAGTTTGGCCATAGTGATTATAGAAGTATACATTGCTTAGCGGCCCCACGGTGTAGGCCGTGCCAACAACTACAAGAATGAATATACCCCCAACCATAAGAGCCCGGTCAAGGGATTTTCCGCTTTCAGCAGTCATATATCGTACTGCGAGCTGGGGCTGTGCCAATGCCCCGATGCCAACTCCTAATATGAACGTTGTTACAAATGTGTACCATAGGGGGGAGGCAAAGGTCGGAAAGGAAGTCCAACCAGTCATACCAATCGCTGCGAGAGCTTCAGGTACACCAGGATCAACTGCCATGTCTGTAAGGGCTTGATTGGCACTCGTAACACCCCCAAGGGTGAAATATGTGACTGCCAAGAGCACGATCATACCAAGAAACATTATCCCACCCTGTAAGGCATCATTGTACATCACCGCAATTATCCCCCCGTATGTCACATAGAGAGCAACGATTACTGACAAAAGAAGGATAGCAAAATTCTTGTCAATCCCTAATGATGCAACGACGAAATTCACTCCTCCCAAGAGGATGGCGGCAGAATAGATCGGCATACCGATGAGCACAAGGGCAGCAGAGAATATCTGTATGAATGGTGAGTTGAAACTTTTTCCCAGAAAATCAGGGAACGTAAGAGCACCGATCTTTTTGCCTATACGTCGTGTCCTTTTTCCAAACACTATGAAGGCCACAATCAGGCCAACGAAGATGTTAAGAGCCACCAACCAAATGGTGCCCATACCGAATTGACCGGATATTCCCCCGAAACCGATGATCGCGGAGGTACTGAGAAATGTCGCTCCGTAGGAGAGGGCCAGAACGACGGGATTGATTTTTCTCCCTCCGACCATAAAGTCTTCGTTTCCTATCGTTTTGCGGAAACCATAGTAACCCAGAGCCATTGTAAGTATCAAAAATATTGTCGCTACGATCCCGAAGATGAGGAGGCTGATGTTGTTTTCAATCATCGGGATTCTCCTCATCGTTGAAATGAAGCCATCCGTAGACGAGGCAAAAGAGTGTTAGACCTAAACACAGAAGATAACCCGACCATATCCATGGATCTTCGATACCTAACATATTATTGCCTCTCCATTCTTGTAACTCGACCAGCCAGACTTTGTATGACCGCTGTCATACTCGCTCCGTTCATTTTTTATATCTTCCTAGGCCAGATCTTTCTGGTCCAAAAGTTGGAAACCGTCAGCAAGGAGCGCTTTCACTGAGTTGTCCGTATCATCGACCTTTAGTACCAATACGGCGTTCCCGTTGTGACGGAAGGCGTAGGCCTAGATGATATTCACTCCCAGCTCACCACAACTTTTTGCCACCCTGTG
>DUKW01000067.1 GCA_013329105.1 Candidatus Methanomethylophilaceae archaeon
CCGATCTCATAAAAGAGAGTAACACAACCCTTTTCGACACCGCCGCCCAGCATATCGTCCAAAGAGTCGCAGCCAATGGCTATGCGCTTCACGGGATAGAAGAAGGCAAAGGGGGTTGATAAAACTGGCGAATCTGAGATTGGTAGCTCTGTCTTACCTTCCCTTTCTTTGATTCTGATCATTTCTGTGTACTCCTACTTGATCTAGCAACCTCAAACAGATAGAGCATATGGACTGCTGCGGTGGCTGATGTTCTGACAGCCTGAATGATCAGGGTCTTAACAAGAACGGGAGCGTGATGCCTTCATCCGTTCCTTAGATTGCTATATTAGTTGCACTCTCCGAGTTTTAGTTACCGCTGGTCTGTTTAGGCATATAGGGGTATAAAGCCAGTGCTAAATCCTGAAGGGACAATGACTGAATGACCGCTTTACCCGGCCCCGTCAAGGTAGTTATAAACAACCCTTCGCCTGAGAATAATGCTGTTTTAATACCTCCAACGGAACTAATCTCATAACTGACTCCCTCCTGCCATCCTACAACATTTGATGTAGATATCTTATAAACTTGGCCAGGTTTAAGATCTATCACTGTGAAATCGCCTGCGGCATGTATGAACGCTGTACCTTTGCCTGATAACCTCTGTAGTATCAGACCCTCGCCTCCAAAGAAGGCAGAACTCAACTTCTTCTGAAAGGCCATATCCATATCAACGGTGTCCTCTGCACACAAAAACGCATCCTTTTGGAACAGCCAATTACCTTCGGAGACGTTGATCGGCATAATCTTACCAGGTATGTTACCCCCAAAAGCCACTATGCCGTTACCGCCAGTGGCTTTAAAGTTGGTGATAAAGAAGCTTTCTCCAGTTATCATCCTTTTCAAGCCACGAGCGATTCCGCCCTTTGCTTTGGACTCCATTTTCACGTTACCGCTCATATAAACCATCGTTCCAGCCTCGGCATAGATCGTTTCATTTGGCGAGAACTCTATGTTTACAAACTGTAGGTTGTCTCCTGTTATGTTATATTTCATGTAACCACCAATGGCGCTTAGCCAATGGAGGGCATTTAGTTTTAAAATAAATTAATACTTTCTATTGATAGTAGTTGTGGACTTTTCAACAAAGAGTTATAAAGGCAAGGAGATTCCCGAAACTGTGCAAAATGTTGAGAGAGGCGCGGAAGCAATTGTTACTTTGGAGAGTTTCTTAGGCTGGAAAGTCGTGAAGAAAAGAAGGGTCCCGAAAGCATATCGCAACCCTAAACTCGACCAATCGCTACGCACACATAGAACACGCAGGGAAGCGCGCCTGCTACGTGAAGCGAGAAATGCCGGTATCCCCACTCCCTTCGTCTTTGATATAGATCTTCAGGAGGCCTCCCTTACAATGGAATTCATAGAAGGTCCTCGCCTTAGAGAGATCCTTACAGCATCATACCCTGATATAGAGAATATATGCAGAGAGGTGGGCCTACTCTTGGGAAAATTACATAGTTCACAAATCAGTCATGGGGACCTTACCACATCGAACATGATACTAAAGGATGGTCATATTCATTTGATAGATTTTTCGTTGGGAACAATGCCGGCCAATGATGAGGAACTGGGGGTTGACGTTCACCTTCTGAGACGTGCATTTGATTCGGCACATTCAGAACTATCTGATATGGTCCCTGTTATATTAGATACCTATATATCCGCTTTCTCTCGAGGAGATGAAATGATATTAAAAGCCGATGAAATCCGAAAAAGAGGCAGATATACGTGAGGCTCACCGTAATAACTTCTAACGAAGGAAAGATGAAAGAATATGCGCAGGCCCTAAGCGTTTTAGGAATTGAGGTAGTGCAGTGTAGAATACCTTACACCGAAATACAGGCCGATACATTGGAAGAGGTTGTTCTTAACGGAATAGAACAGCTGACAGCTGAGAGGGACTCCTTCATAATAGATGACTCGGGGTTGTTTATAAAAAAATTGAATGGGTTTCCTGGTGTCTACTCCGCATATGTCATGAAGACTCTGGGTAACGAGGGTATCCTAAAACTAATGGATGGTGTAGAGAACAGAGAAGCCAACTTCTGTTGCTGTATCGGTTGTAAATTGGGTGGAAAAGAGCCCTTCACCGTAAGTGCTGCATGCCCTGGTGTGATATTGAGACATCCTATAGGAAAGGGGGGTTTTGGTTTCGATCCAATATTCAGTCATGATGGGACCAGGAGCTTCGCAGAGATTGATACAACGGAAAAGAACTCGATCTCACATCGAGGTCTAGCAATTGCGAAACTCGTAGAGGTGTTGAAAGGAAGGAGAGAACTATGACACCGGCAAGCAACGAGAGCGTCCTTGTAACTGGTGCCGCAGGCTTCATCGGAAGCCATCTGGTTGATGCACTACTATATAAAAGGATGAATGTAATAGGTATAGACAACCTCAGCACTGGTAAAAGAGAGTTCTTGAGCTCCGCAAAGAATGATGACAAGTTCCGTTTTTATCAGGTTGACCTCCTGACCGACGACATTTCTTCTTTACTCAGTGACGTGGATACTGTATATCATCTTGCTGCAAACCCGGATGTTCGCTCTGGCGCTGAAGATACCAAAAAACATTTTGACCAAAATATCGTTGCCACCTACCGTCTGCTGGAGAGTTGCCGTGAGACTGGAGTGAAACGTTTTGTATTCTCTTCGACCTCCACAGTATACGGAGAGGCCAACACAATACCCACCCCCGAGGATTATGGTCCTCTAATGCCTATATCTATTTATGGCGCATCCAAACTGGCATGCGAAGCCATGATTTCCGCCTACAGCCATCAATATAACATGCAGTCTGTTATTTTCCGTTTCGCAAACGTCGTAGGTGCTCGCAGCACGCATAACGTGATCCATGATTTTATACATAAACTCAGAGAGAATCCTAGACAACTGGAGATACTCGGAACTGAACCAGGAACATGCAAATCATACATTCATGTCAGTGATACAGTGGAAGGAATTCTCCTGGGAACAGAGAAAAGTGAGGGAATAATAGAGATATTCAATATTGGCTCTCACGATTGGACATTTGTAAAGGATATCGCAGAGATCGTAACCTCGAAGATGGAAATAAAAGGGGCCGAATATATCTGGACTGGCGGTACGAATGGCGGAGGTGGTTGGGTAGGCGATGTGCGAAAAATGCTGCTGTCCACTAAGAAGCTGGAAAAGTTAGGTTGGTCCCCCAAGCTTACGAGCTCTGAGGCAATTGAACTGGCCGTGATGGAGATATTATCTGAGTAGGGCAATCTTTATACGTAATACTCATGTTCTGGTTGCAGATGGGGGCCGTGGGGTAGCTTGGTAT
>DUKW01000007.1 GCA_013329105.1 Candidatus Methanomethylophilaceae archaeon
TTTCAGCCTTGTATTTTACCGTTTAATACCTACCTTTTTTTTTCTTTTACGGCGTTAGGCCTGTCACCTCTTTTCCCTACCCGTCATTCCCCTTGCAATACTGTATTTGGAATTAACCCTTATAAAGTAATTCATGGATATAATATCCATCCATAGTAACAATAGTTTAATAAAACAGCCTAGCCAGACACCTTATTATTAAAAAAATAATTAACCACATATAATTTATATTCACAATCGTTAGTATTTAAATGGACATATAGAGTAACCTCCCAAAAAAGTGCCCTTTCTTTATATACCCTACACCAAGGGCCATTGACCGTGAAGACGAGGGCCTTCACGCTCTGGGTCCATTGTATAGACTTCCATGCCAGGAACGATCATACGGACCACGGGGATACATATGTCCTCACGCGTCAGGTCCACAGTTACTGCCATATAAAAACCGGCATCTATAAGCCTCTGGAATACAACCTCTATATCATCAAGCACATAAGGCGTATCCAGCCTTTCCATCTCCGACAGCCGTACCTCGCGCCCTGTCGTTGAGAACCACATACTATTGATTTTCTTCATGCGTTCATATCCCAGCTCCTGGCACATCGCTCGTCTGTTAGGATCGACTTTTATTCCATGACGATGAGTGGTCCTGCTCTGAGCAGCTTCTGTAATAGCCCTTACTGCAGCAATTTCTGGGTTCAGATGGGTGCCTACGCCGATAACCAACATCTCTGGATCTTTGGTTCTTATGTCATCGGCCGCCGCACCTATTGTCGGTATACCTACATCCGTCGTCAGATCCTTCAGATGTATCTCCACCCCCGCCTCCTCACACTGATGTATCAACTTTGCACATACAGAATCTGGGTCGTCTACAATCACATCCGCATTGACCCTTCTGTGAAAATCTGCAAGCGACCATGCATCACGCTCTATCAACTCCAATAGCGCATGAAGTATCGCCTCCTCTATCGTATTCCCGGAGGCTATACCGTTGGTGTTATAACGGAACAACTGAAGATCGCCATGGGGGAAGTAGGGATGGAATACGGCGTTTGCTGGTACCCATATTTCCTCTCCTCTGAAAAGATCATAACCTTTTGTCCATGCGATGGGTTGATCAACCAAGTAAGATAAAACTCTAGTTGGTAATATCAACTCGCGGGGGTCGATATAAGGACCGCGCTCAGCGATCTCGTCGATTGTGGCTACCTCCAAACAGTCCTCAGGTCTCATCTTAGCGCTATAACGTTCCATAGCCTCCATAACCGCCGAGGCCATAGCCTGCTCCCTGGTAGGGCCCTTACCATTGAAGTTACTTACCGCACCTTGAGGTGCACCTGGCCAGGAGACGGACCAAACAGGGATGCCGATCGTGTCGGTCTTGCTAATATCTTCCAAATCAACCATACCTGCCTTTTCCAACAAAGGTATTGCCCTCTGCAATGTCTTTTCTGGAGGAATGGTACGGATACCGACATCGCTACAGTATTTGGGCTCCCTGTTAAGCTGCATGTCCCATTGAAAGGAAGAGGATGCTAATAAGTTATTCTAAATCTCAAAACTCAATGTAAATCCCTGTAATACATCTTTATATCGGAATTAGGATCAATTTCTATCTTTTCCACTAATATATCTACTTCCACATTGTAGATGTTCGGTATAGATAGGAATTTGTCTTGTATGAGCTCGTATAGAGAGTCCACGCTCGATGTTAAGAGCTCTACCACTATGTTTTGATCACCAAACGATTTGTAGATAGCGGAGACTTCAGGGAAGACCCTTATCTCAGCTATGACCGTGTTCACAGATGATCCTATGACTTCTATCGACAGCAACGCCCGCATAAGGCCTAGCTTGGACGGATTTATATCCACTGAATAACCAGTGATTATGCCTTCTTTCTCCATACGCGAAAGCCGTCGAGAGACCGTAGCCTTTGATATTCCTAGCTTTTCAGCTATGGCCCCCATACTGACACGGGAATCGCTGCGAAGACATTTCAGTATCTCGAAGTCCTTGGAATCCATTTCTTTAGGATTTGCAACTTTGTTGCATAATATTCGTTCAACATCACGTATAATGATACGTTGTTGCATTAATTACTTATGACTATTAAATTTTGTCGTAATAAAAGGAAAGGTTTCGTGAGGATCGTTCAATCCCTTACGGCCTTGGTCATTATGCCGGTTGAAAGGTTTTCTAAAGCATCCATCATACGAGGGATCTCATCAAATGGTATCCCGACCAACATTTCCTCGGGCCGAAGTTCGGTACGCTTACGACACCCAAAGCAACCCAACGAGATATTGATCCTGCCCGTGGTCAATGGTCTGGCGACGACGTCCACACAGCAAGCGTTATATGGGGCGGTGTTGAAGTCCACTCTACCGCCCTCATGATAGAGCGCCATAGGTATGACCCAGTATATTCTCTCCGGTATGTCCTCGATTATGACGACATCTGGTTTTCTGTCAGCGTCTTTCAACGGCCCCACAGCAGTATGCGTTACCTTAAAAGGGACGGTGGACCGCTGATCGACCATTCTCTTTGCAGCCTCTGGGTTTTTGAACATTCCCGCACTGTGATAAAAATCTCCACTGGCTGTTTTGGCTGGAACTTCTGTCATTCCCAACGCTGATGCCCCGTTCTTACAGGAGTGCATATCAGAAGGGAGAAGAAACTTCTCACCTCTAGCGGCAGCCATGACTGACTGGCAATGACTCATCTGTTTATCAGGAATCTTATACCCATCGGGTGGCTCCTCACCTTCTCTGACCAAGGTTACCGCCACCGGCTCATAACGCAGCCTAAGTGCCTCCTTTAATTTTTCTGCTATCTCACGGTTGTCCATCGACTCACCGATTAAGGATATGCTTGGAAACCTTAAATAGTTCGTATCGCTCAGACTATCTCATCCACTTTGAGATTATGGAAATCATACACTTTCTGAGGGCATACCATCTCACAGTTCTTACACGCAGTGCCCAGACACTTATCGGTCTCTATCACTATCCGGAAACCACCAGACTCACTGTCAGTGTGCACTTTCAGCGCCCGCTCAGGACAGGACTTCTCACACTTACGGCACCCTATGCATCCTGGGAAATTAGCGTTCATCGTCACACCGACCTCATTTAAGGTCTTGAGCCCCTTCTCACCAACATCGGGTATGTCCCTCTCGACCATCCTAAGAACCTCATAAGGCCGATGAAGTTTCGGAAGCGGAGGGAGATCTTGCATTACGATCATCTCATTATACATCTCTTCGCTCATACCCTCCAGCCAATATGCTATCTCAAGGATGAACATCTGCTCGAATGTCTTGTTAGTTGCAAACATGATGTGATTCGCTGCTATGGAGTCCGCAACCTCCTGCATATGATCCAGGCTCTCCGGATCCTTGATCAGATCATGAGCCATCATCAAGGATGTGTTGCCCAATTGGTATATTCTATCAAGGACACGCGGGACCATACCGCATGTCTGTGCCTTTATGGGATCCACATATGTACCAGATGCCCCCGCCATGTACATGACTTTCACGTCTTCATCACGAATCCCTACTTCATGAATGAGGGTACGGTGACCTGCGCGTATGGCCCCCATGGCTTTGCCCGCTTCCCGGACATCCTTTTCCAAAAACTTTATCCCATCAACCAATTTCAAGTGATGACTGGGTGTGGAAATATTTGGCAGAGCTATGAACCCTGTCTCCAACCCCAAAGCTATAGCCGATACGACACCTGTGCCAGTGATTCCTCTGGCCTTCAACCCTACAAGCCTTTGAGTTTCTCCTGTTAGAGGATCTACCTTGGCCGTAAGAGTGGGATTAAGATACTCATCAAGCACTACGTTGCCCCACTTCCCATCTTCACAAAGGTTAAGATCGGAGATAGCTTGAGGCGCTGCTAGCATCCCAGCCTCGATCGATTGTCCCTCCATAGCCGGACCGGCGGCAGCACTGCCTGAATACAGCTCGCCGTCGTGATACAACCCCATTTCGGCATTGGTACCATAGTCGGTTACCATACATGTCTCCTTACGCTCCAGCATCCCCGACTTCATGATCATAGCCAAAGCATCGGCACCTATCTCATGACGTATTGCTGGAGGAATTATGATTTCCGTCTCACTACGCAAACTTGTCAGACCTATATCACCAGCCGTCACAACGTGACCACGGCGAGACGGTCTTATGACGCCTAAAGCTTTCAGTTTGTTCTCTCCCGCATACGCCAGATCACGTACCTCTATATTCTCAAAGAGTGATAATTGTATAGGGTTACCACAAACTGATACCCTTTCCACATCACCAAAATCAACCTCCAACAGGGTCAGTAATCGATCTACCGTCTGACGTATGATCCGATGCCCAATTTCGGAGCCGTTACTGATCCAAAAATGAAGATGATCCATCACATTCGCTCCAGGGAGAGGGTGTCGCATAGTGATGGCGGTGGAAACGATTTTGGCATTGCGGTTAAGGTCCACAAGATGGGCCCTGTAGCCACTGGTACCTAAGTCAAGAGCGATTCCATAGGCCATGAATTTACCTCGGGTGGATAACAGCGATTGCCATTAAGAACATTTGCCAAGAGAAAAATATACAAAACAAAAAAGGGGAAAGTTGTTTGATTTGTTTTAGAGTTGCCTCTACCCCTTGATAGCCTTGACAAGGGCCAAAAGGTTGTCATTGGATATCATTGCAGACAGTCCGCAACCAGGGGATACCACATTGAAACCGGCTTCGGCAACGATTTTACCTTGCTTGGCGCAATCATCAGGTGTTCCCTGCAGCAATGGTCTGACGACACCAACATTACCCACCAGAGCGGCCCTACCAGCAACCTTCTCCACAGCTTTTTTTGGTTCCACCTTCTCCTCAATGGAGAGCGCAGATACCCCCGTGGCGATCATACTATCAAGAATAGGGTAGGTATCACCGCAAATATGCAGACAGGAAAAGGCACCCTTTACAGTAGCAAGGCTTTCATGAACATATCCACCCACATATTCGTTGAACATGTCAGGGGACAACAGATCAGTTGATGCAGAAGGCTCACTCATCTGTATGACGTCTGCTCCTGCGTCAGAGAGCGCCTGAGAATATGCTTTGCATATGACCGTTGCAGCCTTTACCCATTTCTTCACCTCGTCTGGTGCCATAAGTATTCCGAAAACCAGGTTCTCTGTATTCACGAGATGACCGGCGATAGTGAAGGGGCCGGTGTTGCCTGCCACTACAGGATATTTGTCACCATATCTCTCAGCCAGGAGTTCTATGGCCTTAAGAACAACCGCTGGCCTACCGGTTTTCAGAAATTCCTCAGGGGACAGCAGGTTGGGCTCATCGAACTCTTCCGCCATAGGATCCATCTTAAACGGATGCTCCTTCAGCATGGGCGTCCTGTCTTTCCTACCCGGATCTACCCTTGCACCCAGAGCCTCAACCTCTGCGGTAAGGCAGAACGAGGCCCTTACAGCCTCGAACCCTAATATCTCCGCCTGTCCAGCACCCAGTTTTGCCATCATCTCAGCGTTGGAGTGGGCCTCAGGCCAGTAAACTCCAAGCGCCTCCATTTGTCCGATCGTCGCACTCTGTGTGAAGACCGCCACCGGGGGCCTGTCTAATTCCTCTTTTCTAAGTGCAGCAAGCACCCTTTCTTTTGGAGTCATGTTAACCAAATCAATCTCCTCCGTTAACCTCAAGTATAGATTTCAGTTATTTAATATCGTTGCAATTTTCACCTTATTAATTTTGATATTCTGGCATAGGGGGATCAGCTACGACACGGACAGTTATCTCTGCAAAATTCATCCCTCTTGACGCTTCTTTATTCCAAGCACCCCACCCCCCTTCCACCGCACGGTGGATTTTAACTTTATAAAAGAACTGAGGGTTCCTACCGCCAGACGCTTCAATGCGTTTCTTAAGATGGCGAGTGATGCTTGATTTGCAACTCTCCATGGCAGAATCGAAATGTGCATACTCCATCGGCCCGATAAATGGTACCTCTGCCAGATACGTGAAATTGATCGTCGGTGTCACGGTGGCGCTCAGGGAATCCGTTATCTTCGAACAGACCGCCCCTACGGCATTGCATACATCATGATGCTCAGGAAACAGTACATCTGCACCCATCCTATCAGCTAGATCATCCATAAAATAACAAGCGGGTGCACCCACACCCACAACAGGGACTGTGCAACGGGGTTCCAGACGAAATATGCCGTCTCTGAGTGGTTTAGTGGCTTTATCTATTATCCTTGCACACTGTTCACAATCCTGTTGCCAATCACCGAACTCATCCTGTAGGAGTTTTTGCGTTAAAGATGATGAAACCATTCGACGGACCTCTTCCATGACCATCGTGGCCAGTTGATCGGGCTCCATCGCCATATGCTCAGCCATGGCCTTTACCCCGATTTCTGCCATTTCCTTATCCCCTATCTCCAGCTTCCCTTGGTAATGAAGAACGTCTGTGGGAGTTAGCGCAGAGGATGTCACCACTCCTTTATGACGCATTGAAGACAAATAAGGTTCTATCACCCACAACCCTTCCGTCCGGTCCCGGATTTCATTGAGAGTCATAGGGCCATTACCAATGAGGACATCGAATATTCTCTTCTCATTAGGAGAAAGCGAAGAGTGATTACTCTCTTCTACCATATAGAACTGCGAAACACCAGAACGGAGCATACGATCTCTAAGGGCGCTATTACCAGGCAATATACATAACGGAACGACTCTTTCTGGACCTATCTTCAGAACCTGCCGCTCAAAACGGACGTGCGAATCCCCGCCCAATGCCACAGTCATCATGTCTACGGCTTTAACGCGAGTCCGCCAACTACCCACTTTGGCTCCTTCATGTTTAATCATAGGAAAACCGTTCTCGAGGATGGCTATATCCGTGGACGTTCCTCCTATGTCGATCACAATGCAATCTTCTAGCTTGGCAAGTGCTTTAGCACCCATTGCTGAGGCTGCGGGGCCAGAAAGTATGGTTTCAACAGGCCTTTCTCTGGCCACATTAAGGCTCATCACCGAACCATCACCTTTGTATATCATGATCGGGGCCTTTGTCCCCAACCTATGAAAAGCCTCCTCGAGATCATCGAAAAACTCGTTTACTTTAGGGATCAGTTTACCGTTAAGGACTGCTGTCTCCGTACGCTCAGCTATTCCTAACTCAGAAGAGAGCTCATGACCGGCTACCACAGGCAGGCCTGTCACCTCTCTAGCTATCTTCTTAACTGTCCTTTCTTGACTGGCGTTTGCAACGCTAAAAAGACCTGAGACTGCTATGGCGTCGACACCCTGACTGACCTCTTTCACCGCTCTGCACACTTCAACCTCACTGAGGCTGGCTTTGGCCTTACCATCCGGATAATAGCCACCACATATATGGACCAGATTCTTTTCCCCAAAATGCATTTCCTCCGTAGGGTCCCATCCAATAATTATAAGTCCTACTTCTCCTCCATGGCCCTCAAGTATAGAGTTGGTGGCTAGGGTGGTAGATATTCCCACCAAGGATATTTCCATAGGGGTTATCTCACATGATTCGAAAACTTTGCCGGTGGCTTCCATTAATCCTATTGAAAGATCGTGATGCGTTGTCCTGCTCTTACCTTTAGAGATGACATTTGTATCATCCATATCAACGATAACAGCATCTGTATAAGTACCACCAGTATCGATCCCTAACCCATATCTTTTCCCAGACATGCAATCTACCTTGCTGAGGTAATGAAATAAAAATGATAAAATTAA
>DUKW01000086.1:0-1591 GCA_013329105.1 Candidatus Methanomethylophilaceae archaeon
GGGGGGGGGGGGGGGAAACAAAAGGGGGGGGGGGGGGGTATTATGATCATTACCTTGAACCCCAAAGATCTCGAGAATCACGAACTAACAATGTTGGAAAAAGAAGTTACTCATAAGATTTGACCCAACCGCCTCAGGACCTCATCAAGCCGCGGTACGGTGTCCCTTGCCAAGAGCTCTTCCGGTCTAAGCCATGCGCAAGAAAAGTGTTCCCAATTTAATACGGGCTCGCCTTTAGCCTCAAAGAGCATTGGATACACATTCCACATGATATTCCCATCGCGTATAAAGAACGACTCACCGCGTCGCAGAAGACGGACATGTAGACCTGTCTCCTCCTCGGCTTCGCGGACCGCAGCCTCCAGGGGGGATTCTCCTTTCTCTATACTACCGGAAACCCCTCCCCATTTACCCTTGAAATACTTGACTTTATTGCTACGCTCCATGCCAAGGATCTTTCCGTCTCTGACTATGATGCCTGTGACGACCTCCCTCAAGCGGACATCAGTCAGTTCAACCGTCCCAGCGTAACCGTCTACTCGGACGTTGTCACCGTCACAAAACAGAGAGAGGTCTAACCTATCCACAAGAGGTATTGACGAGATAACGGCTCCTGTGGTGACTATTGTCTCGGCCTCAGAGTTGATTATGGCTGCAGGAGCAAGCCCTTTTGTCTTAAGGTCGAAGAGCGTATATGAGCCGACTGTGGAACCTTTGCCACGCGGAAAAGCAAACACTCTGCCCACCAACGATTCACCGCCATTCGTACGCAACCGTCCGGTGGAAACGTCAACACCACCTAAGAAACTGAAGTCTTCATGGAGGAGGAGCAATTTTCCCTCTGCATATCCTGGTGATATAACCCTTCCAGTGAGTATCACAGGAATACCTCCATGAGCTTGTAGAAAGAGTCGCACCTCACTTTCTGAGAACACAAAGTGGGGAGATAATTACAGGCCTTGGCGGAGTTGCTAGCACTGCTGTTGGCAATGCCCTCTAGGGGGGACACCACCATACATGTGTCCACCAACACCTTGCCAAACCTCTCTAATACCGCCACCTCTTTAGGAAGGGAATCCCGCACTTCACGGGATGTGCAAAACCATATCTCAATATCAGACAATTTCTCCTTCCCCTCCAAAAAGGATGCCATTTCTTTCAACTCCTTTATAGAGAGGTGGGGGCAACCGAAGGCAATAAGGTCCACATCCTCTACCTGCGTGAGGGATTCCTGAGCGTCCCGGATCTCCTTCTCGCCTATGTATATCGTCTCAAGCCCCTTTACTTCATATTCCGAGGCTTCGGGCGTCGTTCCCTCAACATGGAACATCGCCACAGCCCCGGCTGCAGCCATGGCTGCCGCCAGTGTTTTGGCATCGTCCCAATCCGGACATATACCTCGGAAATAAGGTATCCCGTTCCCGATCATCGAGCCTGCCGCATGGCCCAACAATGAATGCTGAAAGAGACTCCCATCAATGTCTGCTTCTATTATCACCGTAGGTGCGCGGTTCTCCTTTATGTGCAGTCCATAGTTAGCCGTTCTACCAACAATGGCTGCCGCCAGGGCACCAGGCCCACCTTCTCGGTT
>DUKW01000086.1:1828-4749 GCA_013329105.1 Candidatus Methanomethylophilaceae archaeon
CATGAGCAGGTAGCATTAACGCCCATATCCTTGTAAAGTTCGATTATATGCAGCTGTTTAGAGGCAAAACTCTCGTCCACCCCCATCTCTTTCCAGCGCTCACTGTCCATACCAGATGGATTGAGAGTGGTGGGTACAGAGACCTTAGAACCTTTGGAGACATGCTCTAAATATACTATGCCACCATCGCCGATGGTCTTATACGACACGCCGGACAGATGCGCGGAGCTTATAGGCACCAAGTCCTCTGCGCCATATATCTTGCCCAATGCCACTACTAACTCCATGGCTTTTTGGAGACCCTCACCACTCTCTCCGTCAAGTATCCGCTGCTCAGCGATGCTGAGATTCATACTCTTAGGTTAGAGTGCAGTTATTGAAAAAAGTTACCTTGATGATTGAATGTTTGCACCAAAATAAGGCAGTTAACTCTTCTTAGCAGGACGCGGAGCCTTGACCACCAGGAAACGAAATACTGCATCGCTATCATTCATCAGACGATGGGGTATCATCGCAGGACTTTCTATGATTGTATCCCCGTCCACAACCTGTATCTCACCGCCTATCTCCACTTTACCTCTTCCCTCAAGCACAAAGAAGAAGACGTCTACGGGCGTTATATGCCTCTTCATCTCCTCCCCAGGCATAAGCGTTATGTGAACGGCCTGTGCTGATTCGTGATCGTATATCGTACGGGCATCAACCCCATGAGGGTTTTCCCTTAACTTAAACTCCGATACCCTGGTGGCTTTCACAGAAATCAAAACCACTTTCCGAATATAAGAATATCTTGTGAGATCTGATATCACTGTCGAAACCACAATATAATCAGTTAATGAGTTTAGTCCCATGAATAAAGACGAGGAGTGGGTAAACCACATACAAGACCTTCAAGACTCGCTGAGGGCCTATGCAAAAGAATCCGAAATATCTATGATCGGTTTCGGGCCGTTCTCCAAACTTAAAGATGTTAGGAAGCTTGGTGATGCCCCATTCGAGCTCCCTACCGCTGTATGCATAGGTGTCGAGCTCCCTCTGGATGCAGTTGAAGATGCCAAAAACCGCCCCAGCGAGAAGCTAAGGGAGTCTTACAAGGTGGCAAACAAAAAGATGATGGTTGTCGCTCAGGGACTGGAAGAGATGATCAGAAAAGCCGGATACTCTACACATATCATCCACCCAGCGGATAGAGTAAATAAAGAAGATCTGCTTGGCCCTGTTTCTCTTAAATCGATTGCCCGAATCTGTGGGATGGGATGGATAGGTAAGAATGGATTAATTGTAACGAAAGATTTTGGTCCACGTATACGTTTTTTAGCTATACTCACAGATATGCCTCTAATCGAAGAGCCTTTGCCACTAAAGAACCAATGTGGAGATTGCAGAGAATGCATAAACGAATGCGCCCTCAAGATCCTGAAGGAGCCGGAGTTTGAGGATTACCCTATCAACAGAGATAGTATCATTGACTGGCAGCGTTGTGGTCGGTTCGAGGCAAAATTGATAGGGGACGGGAGCAGGCCGGAGAGGGCTTGCGGCAAATGCATAGCATACTGCCCGAGATCATATCAATAGGAGGTATAACGCCAACGATCACATAACTTATCAGTAATGGCCCTGTAAGCTTTTCAGCTGGACGGGAATGCAAATGGATGATGACGCAAAACTGGCGTTGACCATAATCTTCTCTGTCATAGTAGTACCTCTTTTTTGCTGATGGTTCTCATATGTACGGACACTTTGGCACTTGAGACTGACATGACGAGGGAATATTGTTGTTTTGTATAGTGCCCTTTATAGTGATCTCTGCTTAGATGATGATCACGGGCAGGTAGAGCTCCATGGTCGCCGGATACAACACCTCAGGCAAATCATGGAAGGCCTTTACAACGATCTGTCTCCTACAAAATTTGTAGCCATTCCCCTGTCTTCTTTTTATACTCCTCAGTATCGAGTCTTTATTTCTGTTGCAGAACGGGACCCTGTTCTAGGGATTCATGACCATTGGCGTCCTGATCATATTGCTAGGCATGGTTTATACCAACACGGGAGGACCTTTTCTCAAGGACCCGGCCACACCCCTGCCATCATAAATAAAGGAAAAAGGTGGTGCTCACTGTCATCATTTTGTAACAATCATCACGGCATTAATACTGACGCCGATCTTACTGACAGCTGGGGGTGTCCGTGTTTCTCTGGGCGAGGAAATACTCAGTGTGAATGCTCCGATGATGAGCAATATCGTCCCTTACGATAAGATAGAATCAGTTTCACTGGAAGAGGATCTCGATCTTGGTGTTGGGGTTACGGACTTCGGCAGTTCTAAGCTAAGCAGTGGGAACTTCAAGAACGAAGTTTTCGGAAACTATAAAATTTCGTCGTACAACGATCTCGATACTTATATTGCGGTCAGATACAATAGAGGAAATGTTCTTGCATTTAACCTTGAAAGCACGGAGAGCGCCTTGAACCTGTATCAGTAACTGGGAAAAAGAGTTTCGCCTGAGAGCCTTTGGGTATTTATTAAATAACCTGCCTCAATACTCTGGATCATATGAAAATATTAACATTTGAAATGCAATAACGCGTCACCATTCGCATAAATGACTAATCTAGAGTTAGTCTCCACGATCAATCAAAACAAACATCTGCTCATACCACGTTGACCTTTTCAAAGCGAGGATCTAACTTAGAAATACCTTTTTTCCAGTCCGATGGAGCCCAATGGGACATAGTAACCTTATCGAAGAGCTCCGACACTGCTGCGAACGTGTCTTTCATCTCTTCATGTGTCGGCCGTCTCCACTCCGCTCCCGGGACCGGTATGTACCCTATGATGTGAAAAGGAATTCTATCGTCGATCTTCGAGACGGCCTCAGCAACCTCCAAGACCTGATCCTTGTCTATGAGCCCTGGAATCA
>DUKW01000117.1 GCA_013329105.1 Candidatus Methanomethylophilaceae archaeon
TGCCATATTCCCGATGGTCTTTATTATGTGCTCTGGTTCAGGTGTGAGAGATGAGAACTGATACATTTTGGGGCAGAGGAGCAGTTTGTTAAGCTTACTTTGGGATATGGTGTTTAGAGTTTGCGCACTCCCCCTTCTGCGCGGAAAGAGAGATTCAGACGGGTCATCTAACCATCTGCACTCTCTCACTTCCTCTGCCACGTCTTCAAAGTCCAGCACTGGCCGGGCTTCACTGCGATTGAAATAGATACAAGGTAGCACTTTACGCCCTTTGGATACTTTGCTTATCATATAGAGGCGTTCCTCTCCCTGCTGGAGCAATATTTCGAAACGGGTAACTTCCTTTCCCAAAACCTCCTCAGAATCAATGTGGCGGCGGCGGGGGATGTGTTTCGCCCACTCCCTTCCTATACCAACATGGAAAACTATAGGCCGGTCTACATATGTGGATGACTTACAATCCACCAAAACGACGCCCTCGTCCTCTTCCTCGCTCATGATATCATCGCTAAGATTATCTATCGCGTAAGCGAGAGTGTCAAGCGTTCTCGGTGTCAGAGGGCTTTCGGTCATACCCAATTGTTTGAGCAGTTCGACAGCATATACCATCTCCTCATCACCCAGCAATGACATGCATGCCTGGAGCAAGGTCCCTGAAGATATCTTATGAATGTATTCCAACAGGGAAGTCAGTTCCTTGTCATTACCGCTTTCTGCTCTTCGAATAAAAAAGTGATGGTCGTATTTTGCATCGAATGATGTCGGACTTATCTCTAGATCCTTTAACTGCACACTCTTGAGCATTCTTTTCAAATCGGACATTTTAGCGGTTTCTATACCCAAACAGAAATCAAGGAACTTGAGAAGGCTTCTTATTCCCGGCATGTCGCGCATGAAGTGCTGCGATGTGAAAGATATGCATTTTTGATAAAGCGCAGACTTTACGGCCTCAAGTATTGAGCCCTCCGTATCAAGGACCACAGCTGTAGAATTGAGATTTTTTTGGTCTATAAGGTCTGCTATATGGCGGCCAATGAGCCTTTCATTTCCCATATCCATCATGAGCGGTATCTGGTATATTCCATCGTGATAAGGCAACACCTCTCGAAAGGAACCAGGTGGCGGCAGAACATGTTTATCCAGCTCATCAAAGAGATCAAGGGCTACCACAACAACATCGATTCCTTCGAAAAAATCCAATGGGAAACGTTCCATAGCCCTCTCTACACTGGGAATTCTGCGATAGGCTTTCCAAACAAGTTCCGAATCACGTGTGTCAAGATATTTTTCAACTTGAGATGTCTCGCGGCGTATTTCTTTTATGTTCTCTATCTCACCATGAACGTATGGAATCTCTAATCCTGTGGCTTCGGAGACCTCCGCAACTATCTTAGCCTCTGGCCACACCTCTTCCCCGAGCACTTCCAGGGCCATTCGTGAGGCCAATTCTCTGGGCGTGACGGCCAGTTTACCAATCATAGGACGATCGGCGAGACGGTTCAGAGCAGTAGCCAGAGGGGCTTGGTTGGTTATGACGAGGTCAGCCTCACCAATCTCAACAAATATCTCTTCGATGGACTTCGCTTTTTTCATATTTCTTTATTCTCCAAACGAATGACAAATATCATTGCCTTCTATGAAAACAGTTTCGCATGGTACGGGAAGCGGTTGAGGGAAAAATTATAAATCAGATATTTTGCAGTTGTTTCTTTGATGGAAGATAAGATTCACGTGGTCGCTTTGTCTAAAACCGGGGAGAACGGTTTTCCTGTGGATAGTGTGGTAGAAGTGGCTATATTTGAAGTGGACCGCGAAAAACGTACAATGGAATCCGTATACGACGCAATAATAAAACATGAAACATCATCTTGGCCAGATGAAGTTAAGGAACACGTGACGGAGAAATACGGCATACCATTGGAAAAGATTGAGTCAGGACGGGACGAAGACGAGGTAATAGCTGAAGTAAGGGCCATTCTTGATGATAAGTTCGTCACCGGTTTTGACGTAAAGACAGATTTTAAAGGGTACCTCGTGAACGAACCATGGGATCTGGGGCAGAAAATGGAAGTGTGCTCTTCAATCTCGTCCCGTAGCTCTATGATATGTCGTTTTCCGATATCCAGAAGGGGGGATCCGGAATTGGTAAGGGACACTTATCGCAAGATCTTCCCTAGTGATCCGGCAGGGATAGGTGATGGCAAAGGCGCATATGAGGATGCCGCCCGTGCTTCTGCCATTTTGATAGAGTTGCATGAACGTGGCCTCTATTAGTCTGAAGGTTGTTGCAGAAAAAGGGCGTCATTCACAAACTTTATTTTGTTAGGTCATTATTAACTATTTACAGCCTCCATTATACCTTATGGCAAAGAGACCATTGCTTATAACAGTCCTCGGTGCACTCTATGCGCTGATGGGTATTTTGATAGTTTTGGCCGCGATAGCGTTGTTCTTCGTAGACCTAAGTACGATCGACTCCGCTCTGGCGGATGCGGGGGCGTTGCTCGGAGGTGGAGTACTGGTGTTTGGGTTGGTGTATCTGATAATAGGGTACGGTTTCCTGAATGGCTGGACCATCATGTGGTATCTAGGTATCATATTCTCAGCAATTGGGGCTTTGGGCTCCTTGCTTACCATTCCAACTGGGTTAGTTAGCCTCGTGATCAACGTTGTGATACTTTACTATCTGTTCCGTCCGCAGGTCAAAAGCTTTTTCAAGGTATGACGCTACGCAGTGCGTATTACAATGATAGGAAACATTTTACCTATTTTTTCATATAACGCTCTGTGAAAAAGAGACCGACCCTAGTAAGCCTTACCGCTGTGATATTATTTCTTATAGGGATCGTGAGCATCCTTAGGGGATTTGTTGTGACAGGCTATAGCGAGACCGCGCTAAGACTAGGCTCAACAACTTTGAGCATTCTCACTCTAATGATCGGTTTGGTATTGGTATTTTGTGCGGTGCTTTCACTCGCATCTGCTGTATGGACGTGGTATATCGTTATAAGCGCATCAGTGATTGCAATGTTGGGATCGGTATGGTTCTTTCCCTATGGTATGGTACAGATCATAATGCTGATAGCAGTTATGAATTTTCTTCTCTTGCCTCAATATAAAAGATATCACGGGATCAAGATCTCATCAGAACATTGACTCCCAATCTATTGAGCCGGCTTGGGCAAGCATCCAGGCTTCTAAAGCTTGCATGACAAAACCGGCCAACCATATAAGTGCTATCAAGACCAGGCACACTATAGTAATCACAAGGAACCATCCGTAGGCCAAGGCGGCGAGGAGAAGTGTCAGAATCAGTCCCGATCCTAGAAAATACAACCCTCTCCTGCCAGCTCCTAGATATATATGCCCAAGGCCCCATATGCCCAAGGCTCCCGGTAGCAATGCTAAGAGCAGGGCGATACGAGGGTCTTTTTCTTTCTTCGTTTTTTCTCCGCCTATGCGGCGGGGAATCTCACGATAACAACCGGGGCAATTTATACTGTTTGCGGGGACCTCAGTCCCACAATACGGACATCTTCTCATGTGGTCACCCTCAAGCTCGTGATGGGTCCAAGCGCACTGAGAGACCCTGGAACGTAGCTACATGCCTCTCTCCATCTTTTATGATTACCTCATAAAGAGCATGATTGGCCGTTCCACTTACCTTTCTAGAGGTGGCGGTAATCAATTTTCCCTTAACAGGACGATGATATACTATATTACAACTAAGCGCCACCCAGACATCATTCCCACGGTTACTGTCCAGTGCGAAGGCCTCATCAGCCAATGAGAAAATTGCCCCGCCGTGCCCTGTCTCTATACTATTATGTTTTCCGGACATTGACATAGAGACCGTAACTGTATCCGGGCTCATGCTCTCCAATTCTATACCGAGTGTCCTGACAAGTTCGCTGGACAATAGCGTTTTCGCTCTCTCTTTTGTCAGCTCTGAGACATCGGCACTGAATGCCTCTTCTCTCATAGCTAACTGTGATGAACTGATACCTTAAATAACTTTGAGACAAAGGTTTTAACATCTTCAAGTTGTCTCCATCCGATGTTATGAACGAGGTTCAGAAAAAGGGGGCCAGTATCAATGACCCTATAACCATTAGTGATTTTAACAGAATCACCGCGTCGATCATAAAGTCCGAGCCCCGTCTGCAAGATGTATGGCTCATTGGTGAGATATCCAACCTTAAGCTCTCAAATGCTGGTCATTATTACTTCACACTCAAGGACGCTGAGAGTGAAATCAGCTGCACGATGTTCCGCGGGGCTGCCGCCAGGCTAAAAGAACCCCTGAAGGATAAAAGCAAGGTCCTAGCCTTCGGTTCCGCTAATATATACCATCCACAAGGAAGATATCAGTTTAACGTTATCGATATCAGGGATCAGGGCATCGGCGACCTGCATGCCCTATTTCAGGAACTTAAGGAGAAGCTGGAAAGGGAGGGGCTCTTTGATAGCTCTCATAAAAAACCATTGCCGCGTTATCCCGATAAGATCGGAGTGGTCACATCACCAACTGGATCTGTCATACGAGACATCATTAATGTGGCTAGAAGGAGGTATCCGTGTGAGATCATCCTCTCGCCTGCACAGGTTCAGGGAAAAGAGGCAGCGGCGTCCATTG
>DUKW01000004.1 GCA_013329105.1 Candidatus Methanomethylophilaceae archaeon
TGGGTGCGATCGTTGGAAACGTGATGGATTTTGGTGCCGGTATATCGATACAAGATCCGGACGAACTACTTGAGCGTTTTCAGACACTCCTCGAGCAGGGACTGAATATCAATGATGTCGCCACTCTCGAAAAGATGCTGAGCCCTGGAAATACGGTGCTCTATCTTTTCGACAATTGCGGTGAGTCGGTCTTCGACCGTCTTCTGATAGAGGAGATCAGGTCTCGCGACTGCAAAGTGGTAGGTGTAGTAAAAGGAGAGCCTATACTCACAGACGTTACGATGGAGGATGCTCTCAGGGCGGGGCTGCACGAGGGTTTGGATGAAATTGTGGATACGGGACAGTTCGCCGTGGGAATAGATCTCAGAACGGCGAGTGAAGAATGCCTTAAAGCCTTTGATGAATGCGATATTATAATATCCAAAGGTATGGCCAATTTCGAGGCACTTTCTGATGAGCAGCTTGGACCCATTTTCTTTCTCATGAAGGCCAAGTGCCAACCGGTTGCAAAGGAGATCGGCGCTAGGAAGGACGAGAACGCGGCCCTCTATCGGAGCCGCTAGGCGACAGAGGCATGATTCGTTCCCTTCACTTGTCTGTACGCTATGTAAATAAGGATAGCGTGCATGGCTAAGGCGGCTGTTATTGGGAGTATGGCCCAGAGGCCCTCCATTGGCAATACGGAAGGCTCCCCATCATATGAGTTGAACATCTGCACGAAGAATGCCAGCCCCATCGCCACAGTAATGAGATATGGCTGCAGGCGATCGCTATTCACTAAGAGGCAGAGTACAGAATATGGAATGATGAAATAACAGGTAAATATCTTGGGGAAAAACATTAAGAACGGTAGTATCAAGAGATATGCTCCCTTCGCGGGATCGATGCCTTTCTTCCATATATAACAAAGCATCAGCAGCGTGCTTATCAACAGAAGGGACTGGAGAAGGGCCCCCGGTACAATAATACCCACATCATGGAGCACTCTCCATATGCTTATACCCTCTGCCAGGCCTGCCTCACCGGTCTGACTGAGGTAGTATCTTATGAAGAAAATGAAATCCTCACCGGCGGCGATGACGAAAGGTACACAAACCGCTGCCGCTGTGGCAACGATGATCACTATGGACTTCTTAGCCTCAGCTGCTTTCTGACGTATCAGGGTTAGAGGGATAAGCACAACTGAAAACACCTTGGTAAAGGCACCCAGTATCGAGGCGAAGGTTGCTGTCTTCGCCATACCGATCATAAGAAGAAGTACTGGCAGAACGTAGAACAGCGCGACTATCGTTTCATCCTGAACGAAAATGAGAGCTGTTATCCATGTTATAGGATTAAAGAGATAGAAAGTAGCGGATCTAATGGCATATTGTGGTTCTATCCTCCATAGTAAAAGAACCATCAGGGCTGCGGTGATGAAAACGTATATGCTGAACAGGATGGCATAGGAACCGACTGTGCCTCCCATAAGGGCCGCCGGCACCATCAAATACATTATAAGGGGAGGACTCTCTGAATAGAAGTCCAAATAGGGGATCTGCCCCTCGAGGATACCTTCAGTACGCTCCTGATAAAATGCTATGTCAGGGTGTGATCTGGCATTAGGTCCTGTGAGGTTTCCCACAAAATCAGCACCGAAATTGATCGATGACATTATGAAAAACAACACTGTGTAAAAAATAGCGGCTATCAGGAATACCGCAACGACCTTCCTTACTGGTGAATTGTTAAGGGTGGTTGAGAGGCCGCCCCGCCCCGAGGAGGACTTCTCATTGCCTTTAGAATTTGTATCGTTACTGACTGTCGTATCGGACTCCATTCGGATGTTCCTCCTTTCCCCTGAACCTATCAAATACTTTAAGTATTATGATATGAGGGGACGATTAATGTATTTATCGTGATGATTATTACTGATGGTTCAGTCCATCCTCTGCGCAACAATACTTTCAAAAACAGAGAACAAAGGTGAACAGATGGGACCTGCTGTATCCCAAGCGATAATAATGGTAGGCGGTAAAGGAACTAGATTAAGACCACTCACAGAGGAGATCCCCAAACCCCTCCTGCCTGTATTGGGCGTTCCGTGCCTCGAATATGTTATCAAAAGTATTGCCGATGCGGGTATCAAAGAGATCATATTGGCCTGTGGTTATAAGTCCCAAAAAATCAACGACATCATCGGGAACGGGGAGCGTTTCGGTATCCAGATAAGCTATGCGTATGAAGAGCACCCCGCCGGTACTGCGGGAGCTGTCAAGCTATTGGAGGATCGCGTCGATCAGAGATTCCTTGTGGCGAGCGGCGATGTGCTTGCTGATGTGAACATAGCAGACATGGTCAAAACCCATGAAAGAGGAGAGGCCATGGCGACCATGGCCCTGACGGAAGTCGATGAACCTACAGAGTTTGGTATCGTCGGGATCGATGAGGGTATGAGCATTATAAGGTTTAAGGAGAAGCCTAAAGAAGATGAGGTCTTCTCCAAGCTTATCAACGCCGGCGTGTACGTGATCGAGAGGGACGTCCTTTCCCTGATACCAAAGGATACGATGTTCGATTTCTCTAAAGACTTATTTCCCCTGATGCTCTCCAAAGGGGTACCGCTCAAAGGACACATCATAGACGGTTTTTGGATGGATATCGGAAGGCCCTTAGATCTTTTAAAGGCCAACCTGGAGATGGCTAGGATAAAAGGGCATCGGATCCATGAAGATGTCGAGATAGATGATGAGAGCTCATTGACAGAAACGGTGGTTCTGGGGCGTTCTTTAATAAAAGGTTCGAAGATAAAAAACAGTGTAATACATCCATTTGTTAAAACGGAAGGGGCGGTGATCGAGAATAGCTTAGTGATGGATGGGGCGGAGATATCCGCCGGCAGCACGATCAGAAACAGCATACTGGGCGTTTCTTCCAGGGTAGGGGAGGGAGTGATGCTTGAGAACGCTGTTGTGGCCAACCGCCAACGGATTTCATTGTGATCTATTCCCCTCTAAGACCTTCTCATAGACACTGATATACATACCCGTCATTCTTTTGATAGAAGGTATTTTATCAGTCAGAGGCCCGACAGCAGGCGGATCTGACAGCACCTCCCAGACGATCTCTGCAAGCTCATCGTAATCATAATCTTTCCCCTTATATACGATGCAGCCCTGTTCCCCCTCAAACTCTCTCAGTGCCATCCTATCAGATACCAGACAGGGTGTTCCTTGACTCAAGGCCTCGGCAACGACCAAGCCATAGGCCTCCGCCTCTGAGAGAAGGACAAGTAAAGAAGACCTTTTAATCAGGTCGTCCAGTTGCTTCCTCTCAACGTGCGGGATAATCTTCACAAAGCCACTCAGAGAAGATAATTCTATTTCTTTTTCAATGGACTCCTTCATCGGCCCGTCGCCGACCATCACCGCTTTGACCTCTTTTCCCTTTTCATGCAGGCGTTTCACTATACCAACGACATGCTGCGGTCCCTTATACCTCTCCATTCGGCCTATAAATAATATGTTCCCATCCCGCCCCCTATTATCCAAGTCAAATTTCTGCACACCGTGTGAAATCGTAGTCACCCTGTCACAAAACGGGTAGCTTTCGAGTACCAATCCCTTTTCGTAATCGGAGCAGCATATAACCATTGCTGCATCACGGAACAGCGGTGATGCCATCGGTTTGTAAAGATAAAACAAAAGCTTCCCAAGATGACTGTGCCCTTTACCATGATAATGCGGCGAAAAAACATATGGTACGCCCTGTCGGACACACTCCCTTGAGGCCTCTAGTGATAGAAAAGGATAAAAGGAGTTAATGTGGACTATATCAAACTCACCAATTATTCTTTTTAACGTTCCTTTGAAGAAGAAATTAACACCATGAAACTCAAGGGGACTGTTAGGGAGCCGCATTACTCTTACACCGTTGATGGTCTCGTCCCCTTCAACATCCGACGTGCACAACACCGTACATTCATGCCCATGCTCTACCAGGTTCTCTGCCAGATTCTGAACGAAGGTTTCTACACCACCGACATGTGGCGGATAAAACTCCGATACCATCAGAATCCTCATGAAAAATCTCCCTCTAACCGATGGTTCTCCTTTAGAGATTTCATTATAAATTGATAAAGATCCCCGGAGCGTGATCCCTTTACATCCTTTATCAATAGCGATCTGACAGTCTCACGACGATCGGCATCCTTAAGAGGGTTGGTAAACGCCTCCTGAAGAGAAGACTTGAACCCCTCCCAATCATATACCTTAGGGCCAGGCGTCCAAAAATCATAGTCGTCGAAGACCATTCCTCGCGTACGCTGGTAATCTTCAAGGTCGTAGGGAATGAAGATACAGGGGCGATTCAGTAACAGATAATCTATGTATATGGATGAATAATCCGTGATGAGCACATCGATATTAGGCAAGACCTTAGTAACCTCGTTACATAAATCAGGACCAAAATACCTCACCCTTTCGCTTTCCTCAAGGTTTTCTTCTTCGTAAAAGTGCATCCTGTATAGTAGATACGCGTCGTTCTCTGCCAAGAAACGCTCCAACTCCTCCCTGTTGAACCCTTCGAAAGGGAAAAGCCTTGCTCCTTCAGTGGGATTGCGGTCTATGCTGTTACCTCTGTATGTTGGCGCATATAATATGAGTTTCGAGCTTTCAGGTATATCGGGCAAAAGATCCCTAACCCCAAAATCCTGAGCCTCAAACAGCCAATCATGACGAGGATGGCCCAGAATAACAATTTTGCGAGGGTCACACATGGTTGCCTGTGAGATTATATGCCCCTCAAGTTTTGATGCCACTATTCGTATATCGATTAGCTTGTCCAAACGACTCCAGTGCCGTATCTTTTTCTTGTCACTACGAAAAGGGTGGTCTGACGGTTCCCCCAATATCTCTATGTTCTTCAGAGGCGTTCCATGCCATAGATCGATGCATAACTTCTTATGAGACCATCCCAGGAAAGGAAAACAATCCCAATTATCACCACCTAATATAAGAACACGGGAATGAAGGAAAAGAGGCGCCGCCTTTAACATATGAAAAAGGGAAGGAATCACTCCCTCTTCGGCCTTCTCATAAGGGAGGTAATATCCCACTTCAAAACAAGTATCATCCTTCTCTAGATATTCAAAGAATGCCAGCGAGCTGCCGGTCAGCTTATCCCCATTATTAGAACAAATCAGGATCAGGTTGTCCTTAGGCCATATTCTGTCGGCCGCTTTCCATAGGTGATACAAGGCCGTCTCGATTGCTTGATTCCGCATTATCAGGTCTCTGAGGGTCCCATGCATCATTACTTTCCCCATTATCACCACAAATAGAACTTACTCAATGATAAGAACAAGATATATTTCTTCCCGTCGAATAGCAAAATATCAATTACCGGAGATCGTTCTTCCTATAGATGGGTGAATCCATTGACCTCAAAGTCGCTATGGCCCTCCGACAGGCCGAAGCTGGCCTAGGGAGAGCAAGGATCGATTCCCGTAGCCGGAGGATATTAGGGCTGGAAACAGGGGACAGTATTGAAATCAAAGGCAGAAAAGTCACTGTGGCAAAGGTATTCCGTTGCCCCCCAGAGGACGAGGGGCAAGGCATAATAAGGATTGATGGCCTCACACGTACGAATGCCGGCATTTCCGTTGATGAGACAGTGAGGGTGCGTCGCATCGACCCTGCAGCAGCCGAGAGAGCTATCCTAGCACCCAAACTCCCCCCGGGAAAAAAAGTGCGCTTTGGCGAGGGCGTGGACCAACTTTTCCTCAGGGGTTTAATAAACCGTCCTGTTATGCGCGGCGATGACGTTGTGGTCCCTAACATAGCACTCATGGGGGGAAGATCCCCCTTCACTGTGGTGGGCACTGTTCCATCTGGGCCAGTCATAATCATGCCAAGCACCGAAATGGTACTACAGGAAGAGCCGCTGGAACGTGATGGCGTCACATGGACCACAACCTATGATGACATCGGAGGCCTGGATGGTGAGCTTAAAAAGATAAGGGAGATGGTTGAACTTCCTCTTAAGCATCCTGAGCTTTTCGAGCGCCTCGGTATATCCCCCCCTAAAGGAGTCTTACTCTACGGCCCACCAGGAACAGGAAAGACCTTGGTGGCTAAGGCACTGGCCAATGAGACGGGCGCAACGTTCTTTTCAATCCAGGGACCAGAGATAATGAGTCGTTATTATGGTCAGAGCGAAGAGAGGTTGCGACAACTCTTCCAGCAGGCTGAGGCTTCGTCACCCAGTATTATCTTCATAGACGAGATAGATTCCATCGCCCCGGCAAGGAAGGATATGAGCGGCGAGTTAGAAAGAAGGGTGGTGGCGCAGCTGCTGACTCTGATGGATGGTCTTGCCAACAGAGGGAATGTCATAGTGATGGGTGCCACTAATATGGAATCGTCTATAGACCCCGCCCTCCGCCGGCCCGGCCGCTTTGATAGAGAGATAGAGTTGGGGATACCTTCCCGAACGGGGAGAAGGGATATCCTTTCTATTCACACCCGCGGCATGCCGTTGGCCGATGATGTTGACTTGGATGCGCTGGCAGCGGCCACACAAGGTTTCGTTGGCGCCGACCTAGCCGCTCTTTGCCGCGAGGCGGCCATGGCCTGCCTGTCACGATACATACCTGAACTAGATCTCGACAGCCCTCTCCCCGCTTCCCTCGTAGAGACTATGAGCGTTTGTATGACCGACTTTCAAGAAGCGCTTGCAGGAGTGGAGCCCTCTGGCATGAGAGAACTGACGGTAGATGTGCCCAAGGTGAGCTGGAAGGATATAGGAGGACTTGATGAACTCCGCGAAGAGATAATGGAGTTCTTCATTCCTAGTGAAGAGTCCTACGCCTTCGAGCGCTTGGGAATTAGGCCGGCCAAAGGTATGCTCATATACGGTCCACCTGGAACAGGAAAGACACTCATCGCTAAAGCGATAGCCAACGAGTCTGGATCCAATTTCATCTCCATCAGCGGTCCCGAGATCGTCAGTAAATGGGTGGGTGAGAGTGAGCGTGCCATAAGACAGATATTCAAACGCGCCAAGCAAATGGCTCCGTGCATCATCTTCTTTGACGAAATAGACTCGATCGCTCCCGTGCGTAGCGGCGAGGACCGCCCTAATGAAAGACTGGTCAACCAGCTCCTCGTATCCATGGATGGACTGGAGCCACTGCAGAACGTAGCGGTGATAGCAGCAACCAATAGACCGGATAT
>DUKW01000047.1 GCA_013329105.1 Candidatus Methanomethylophilaceae archaeon
ACCGACACTGGATTGCCCTGCTTGTGGATCGCCTATGCTCCACCATCTCTTAGAATGGTATTGCCCAATTTGTAATTTAAGGAGGGAGTTATGATGGAAGAAGAGCTACTTTCATGGTATGAACCATTGAAAAAGAGATTGGAGAAACACAATGGCGACGCCATCATAATAATGCGCCATGCTGAAAGGCATCCAATAAGCGATCCTGCCCAGCATCGTCACGCTATGCTTACAGAAAAAGGACGTGAATCCTCACTAGAGTTGGGTGCGTGGTTAAGAGAAGAAGAAATACTGCCTTCCAGCTGTCTTACCAGTCCCGTTCAGCGTTGTTGGGAGACGGCCAAACTGATACTTGAGGGCGCATCATTGGAATTGGATATCAAGACAATCCCACATCTGGGAAGTATCACTCCTTTCATTCAGGATGTTGAGATGGCAGAGATGACCTTTCGGCTCATGCATATGCAAGAGATATGCAATGGACTTCTGACAGGAGAACCTGTACCCGGATTCACCGATATGGGTTCAGGTTTACGTCCTCTCATAGAGATTTTATGCACAAACACAGAGGAGGGAATCGCACTGGTCGTGACCCATGATTTCTTTGTTGCTTCAATAGCCGGTTACGCTCTTCAAATGAGCTTTAGAGGCGATGAGTGGATTCACTTTCTGGAACCCATGCTACTACTGAACGATGGCGGACGCCTCACAGCTTGGTTTCGTGGCAATGAGGCCCTGGTGCCGTGAGGTGATTAGGATAAATAGGAAAAGGTTTCGCCGTATAGGCTAATTGCTGCAGACCGAAAAGAATTATTTCTTCTTCTCCTTCTTCGCGGTCTTGGCGTCTTTAGGCATTTGTCACCTCCGCAGCATGCAGTGGCATTTTCTGCGAATTCGCTTATTATATCAGTAGTATTAATTTCTTTGTATAGACATACTGGCTATCTGAGAGAACAAATAATATAATTTATTAGTTTATGTAACTAAAATTGTGTTCATTATCAATTTACCTTCCCTTTTTAAGCAGTGTTCTGGCTGATGTTAAGTATATTACAAAAAGAGGATATTCACTCATTTCCAATACAAAGGACGTAATCGTTTTCAAAAAAAATGCCCTAGTGGCAGCGAGTCAGGTGAACTTCTTAGTAGGGGTAAAAGGCGAAGAATAGAACGCTCATGGCGAAAGGCGCCCACATAAGATGGCTCAGCTCTAGACACCTCCCAATAAATATCTTTCCTAGCATATAGACTATAAATCTTATACTCTTATCTCAATATTGCAGTGAAGACCATAAGAAAGATAGTGATTATTGCCGGAAAGAACTCTATAGCGTCGTGGAGATCAATATTGCGATGGAGGTTAACATCATGACTCCTACCACCATCAATGCGGGCCCTGTAACAGCTATAGGGATGGCAGTGATTATCGGTGAAAAGAACAATGAGAGACCGAGAGCACACCTATTAGCAGAGAGGAAAGCCTGTACGCGCTCCGCTTTTCATGCCAGTCTCTGACTCCACCGCCGCTTGAGATGGTTCCTATTACCCCGGCGAACATTATCGTTAAAGAATCGACTATGAAGGGTTTTTGAACATCGATCAATCTCCCTTCTTTATCAAGCATCCCCATCTCATTCTCTAACGCTATAAAGGTCCCCGTCGTGTCAACCACACCGAGTGTAAAAACTGTCATTATAACTGAGATAATCCCATAGCTTAACGAAACGTCCCACTGCAGTAAGACGGGTGAGATAGAGAAAGGAGACGATTCCTTGAGGAGCTGGCACAATCCCTAACAGGAAAGCTAAGATGGTACAGATAAGCCTACCAATATCGAACCCTTGACGTTATACACTGTCAACAGAACGACCAGCAACAAACAACCTTTGCCAAAGAGAGTTCCGAAGGGGAGAGGTCTCCTATGCCTACTGGTGCTACATCAGACGTTACGATAATCCCAGAGTTCAGTTGCACCTACGAGAGCTATGAATGATCTATGTCAACCGAAAAACTAAATTTTAAGGTCTCGGGACGGCATCAGCCAATGCTTTTCGCCCTCCGCTCAATGTAAGAGCGAGGAGAAGTACCCCTGAAATAAAGATGGCAAAAAGTGCCGTCTGCCAACTATATCCCATCGTCCCAGTCGCTGTGTGCAATGAATGCATTCTGAGCCATATAAGGAGCAATTGCATATGGGCGGTTGGCCAGCAACCTCATAAGAACGCAACCGAATAGGGCTGTCAGTGCCCTTGCCTTCATCGCTGGACCAAATAGCATACCGGCATCAACCAATATTGTGGGGTTGACTACCGAGATGCGACATTGTCGCGAATGTCACAATTCCGCCTATGAATTCCTGTTTCAAAGAGGAGTTTCTCTCGTGAACATGAAACCTTCTTTCCAAATATGAGCTTAGATCATTCAACGGCCGTGCTAAGACCGACCGATTATTTGAAATCAGAAGCCCTATACATTCATGTATGTGCAGAAGATTTGCTCTAGCTCCACACGAGGATCTATCTGAAAGATACGGACTTAAATCAGCACCTGCCGTGGAGCCTAGATATAATATAGCGCCTCAGCAAAACATATTGGTGATAACCCCAGATAGAGAAGCCGTTTACATGAAATGGGGTTTAATAATGCCTGGGAGAGAAATCATAAACGCCAGAGTGGAAACGGTGACTGAAAAAAGAATGTTTTCATATCTTCTTGATAAGAACCGATGTCTAATTCCCACAACCGGTTTTTACGAATGGGATGAGAATAAAAGACCCTATTTCTTCACCATTAACGAAGGAGAGTTATTTTCCATACCTGGCATCTTTGAGGACAGAAAAGCCGTCTTACTAACACAGGAGGCGACTTCGCCAGTGAATAGAGTCCACAACCGCATGCCCTGTATCCTCGAGAAGAACGAGGAGACTGTTTGGCTGAAAGGGGCCAAGGAAAGGGCGCTGGAGGTTGTTCATAGAACTCCCGAGCTATCTTATCGCCCGATTGGTCATGCTGTGAATGATCTTTCCGCCGAGGGTCCTGATCTCATCAGGGCTTTGGATACGCTGGATGATTATTGACTATGCATGTTTTACCAATAAATGTAATTTCAGGGGTCTCTAGCAAAGATTATAAACAAACAAGATCACTATATTTTTAAGCACGTAGGACCGAAAAGGCAGGGTGGCAAGGTCTGCCTACGAGTTAATATTCGTAGGGTTTGCCGCATTTGAATCGAAGATGAATCCTTTGGATTCTAACCTCTTGGTTTAAAGGATCGTTAAACCACCTTGCTTCGGCAATCCTTCGGAGCTAACCCCTCCTTTCCATTTTTGTTATTTAAGTTTCAATTTTTCTTGCAGGATCCAAACGTTGACAAATGTTGATATGAGAAATTTATTGCAGAACTCCATATTTTCATGTACATCATCCAATTCGAATTGGATGAGCGTTATCCCGCCATCATACCGATTAACTGCGGTGTGAAGGACTTACCATCAACAGTGGCTATGAAGAGTAAGACCAGAGTAGAAATAAAAAAGAGGCTTGACGCACAGAGTATCAAACTAACTGAAATAGTTATAAGCGAGATCAGGAAATAATGGGCCGCTTTCAATACAGCCATGGAAAAATCACAGGTGACTCCGGTTTCTTAAGTTTGAGTTTCCGATCACGATATATGCCCTCTAATTCAGATAGGGTGGTCCATTGCATCACATTCATCCTGCGCTCTCATCGAGGCCTCTTACTCCCAGATCTAAAAACCTTAACATCCAACCGTTTAAAAAACCGATTGTTACGAACGGGATACGGAATGCAGCTAACCCTGAAATCAACGATATTGCTGTTTCTCTCAGAATATAAGCACCGATCCGCTGTCCGTAGGGGTACAGATGCAATGATAGCCCTCAGTTGCCCCTATGGTAATACCAACAGTGCATGATGAGCATAAACAGCCCCTATCCAATACCATTATCCCCTTCATCGAGCGGGAGGGATGGCAGAACGCACCTATCTCTGCGCCCC
>DUKW01000073.1 GCA_013329105.1 Candidatus Methanomethylophilaceae archaeon
GATCCGCACTGTGGCTCGTATCCGCAATCCTGAGTATATATACAAAGACAAAAACGGTAATTATATTGGTGCAGATCACATAATATCTCCAGAGCTCTTGACAGCAGAGAAGATGGCAAAAATAGCCGTAATCGAGAACGCTGTTGACTTTGATGAGATCAAATCTATGGGATTACAAATAGTGAGCTTCCTCATAAAGGATAATCATCGACATATAATTGACAAGTATCTGCAGGACCTGCCCATACCTGCTGAATGCTCTATTGTTTCTATATATCGTGGCGATTCTATAATGATCATCGATGAAACGCTCACGATCAAGCCTGGGGACCGTATAAATGTATTAGGGACACCCTCCGCCATAATGGAATTCAATCGCATGATAGGGATAGAGAACGAAGCTCGGGACTTCGTCATAATGGGCGGAGGGATAATCGGGAGGACCATAGCTCATATACTGGAGAAGGAAAAGGTCTATGTCCGTATATTCGAAGCTGATGAGGAGAAATGTCGCCTTCTGTCCAGGGAATTCGATCATGTGCTCGTGATCAATGCAAATGCCGTTGATCCACGTAGCCTGAAGAATGAAAACGTAGGTAAGGCGGACGTGCTGATATGCTCCACGGATAGCGATGAGAAGAACCTCCTTTCCTGTCTTATAGGAATGAAACTGGGTGTAAAGAAGGTCGTATCCAGGTATACAATGCCGGATTTTGAAGAAATCTTCCAGATGACCGGGATAATATCCGCAATCGGTTATCATCGTGTAGTGGCTAATGAGATCATCAAAAGAATGATACCCGACACTGAGGCGGTACTTCTTATGCACACAGAAGGGGAGGAATTCGTGAGCATAACAGTCAACGAGAGATCGAAGCTCATCGGGATACCTCTAGGGGATGTGAAGCTTCCATCAGGTACACATATAGCGCTCATTCAGAAGAAGGGAAAGAACATATTCCCCAGATTAGACACAGTGCTAGAGGAAGGTGACAAGGTGCTGTTGTTCGCTTACAATACCCAGATCTCCAAACTGGAAAAGCTGTTCCAGGCCACCATACCAGTAGAGCCTTGAGGTTGAGGCATGGCCAATATTGATAGCATAACATACCGGTTCTCCTTGTTTGAGAACAGCATCATTTACCTAACGGGCGTGATTCTCCTTTATCTATCGGCATCATTCTTAGTGCCGCTAGTTGCCGCCTTCCTCATGGGTGAGGACATTATGCTATTCCTTATACCTACCCTGGTATGTCTATTAATTGCCCTCCCTTTGGTGTTTCTCTTCAAAACATCCCCTACAATCAGGCCAGTAGAGGGTCTTTTCTTGGTCTCTATCACATGGTTGTTTGCGATGGCAGTCGGAGCAATGCCTTTTGTTTTGGCAGGGATGGGTATCGTTGATGCGTGTTTTGAAAGTATGAGTGGGTTCACGACCACAGGCTCCACCATAATGACCGATATAGAGAGCTGGCCTTCAAGCCTGCTTCTCTGGCGTAGTATGATTCAATGGATAGGTGGAGCGGGAATAATCACAGTCTTCATCACAATATTACCAATATTGGGTATAGGCGGCAGGGCTCTTTTCAGAAATGAATTTCCTGGGATGGAGGTTCAGAACTTTACCTTCCGTGTCCAGGAAGCTGCTAAGGAGTTCCATGCAATATATCTGGTCCTCTCCGGCTGCCTCCTCGCACTAGTGCTTTTGATGGGTGAGAGCCTTTTCGATGCATTGTGTATAATGTTCTCCACCATGTCCACAGGAGGGTTCTCTCCACATTCGGAAAGTATTGCCTATTTCAGTCCTATCATCCAATGGATTGTAATTATCTTCATGTTTCTGGCTGCCACTAATTTCTATCTTCATTATCGCGCCATATACCGACATGAATTAAGAGCGTACAAAAGCAGCGCTGAATTCCGAGGTTTTGCTCTGGTATGCCTGATTGCCACAGTGTTCACATTTTTCATAGTCGGCGCCCAAATGAGCGGACTCAGTCAGATCAGAGAGGGTGAAGAGGTATTGAGAAGCTCTGCTTTTCAAATCGTGTCTGCCATTACATCAACAGGCTATGCTATTGAGGACTATAACGCCTGGCCAGCAGTCGTTCAGATGCTGATACTTGTTATAATGCTCATCGGGGCTAACAGCGGTTCTACAGCTGGCGGCCTTAAGATGGGGCGCGCGATAATAGGCCTCAAATTCATTTATCAAGGATTGATGAGGCAGATACACCCCAGGGCAGTACTCTCTTTGAAAATAGATGGCAAAACAATCAACGACGACGCTGTCAGTGTGGCCATGGCCACGATATTATTGTACTTCGCCACATTAGTGGTAGCCTCATTTATTCTTCTTGCTATTGGGAACCCGCCTCTGGAGTCTTTCACATCCGTGGCTGCCTGCATATCCAATCATGGGCCAGGCATGGGCGCAGTAGGGCCTTATGGAAACTTTGCCTGGATGGACCCACTGTCTAAAGCGGTATTAATATTCACAATGTGGGCAGGCCGTTTGGAACTGCTTACAGTGTTCGTGCTCCTCACACCGGACTTCTGGAAAGAATTACGCCGTTATGCACACAGAAACCAAGGAACCCGATTGAAGAAATCCTAGGCATTACAGAGATCAAGGATCTCCAAGGCCAAATGGCTCCCGGGTTCGACCTCATTTATGGCTCCCGCCAACACTTTGGCCTCATTTATTCTCCCCTTTTCGATAAGGCAGATAGCCATATTCCACATCGCACCTATGTGTCGTTTGTCGGCCGATAGGGCCTGATTAGCAAAGTTCATTGAGGCCTTAAGGCGGCCATTGATGCGCATAACGTAGGACTTTAAGGCTAAGCTGTCAGCGTTCTTTCTACTCTTCAAAAACCTATCAGCGACTTTTATGGCCTCTTTGACCTTCCCGGCGCGGATTAGATTGGCCACAAAGAGGGACATTTCTTCATAATTTCCAGAACCCTCAGTAAGCTTGCTGGCTAAGAATATGGCTTTTTCATGCTCACCACTTAACGATAAACATTCACTCTTCAACAGTAAGGCTTCGCGTCCCTCCAAGCTTTCCAATATCTTTAGGGCTTCGTCGAAAAGATCCATGGCCAAGAGAGTTTTAGCCCTCTCCAGTGCTACCGCATCAGTCTTTTGAAGGCCCTCTATAAGATAAAGTGACTCCTTAGTCATTCTTAGGTTGCGTAATGCTATCGCCAACTGCAAACGGTCCCCCTCATCCTCAGAGACGGTTTCCAAAGCCATAGCGGCTATCTCCCTCGATCGGGCCTTGCGGTTCATTGTGAGAAGGAGTGCGGCACATTTCACGAGAACAAAAGGATCGCCTTGTGAGATACTTGCGATCCTCTCCACCTCCAAATAGGCAGAATCCATGTCATTAGAGGCAATAAGAGAGCTCACACGACGGAATCTACTGTCGAGATCCTCCATGTTCGCAGTGAAGAGGACACGGATATTTGTTCTTATCCTCTTTCTATTAGCATCCATAAACCTTTTAATGTTAGAATGTAAAACAGGAAGGAGATAAGATGAAACTCCGCTGGATAAAAGTGAATTCTTTATACGACACGTTCAACCATACCATAGAGCTCAAGGAAGAAGGACTTACCATCATTCATTCACCCAACGGTCTGGGCAAAAGTACCATGATGAAAATGATATTCTTAGCCTTTACTGGCTGCTGGGATGAGCTGAATCATATACCCTTCGAACGCCTAGAATTCGGTTTCGAGGAGGGTAGAAGATTGATATTCC
>DUKW01000037.1 GCA_013329105.1 Candidatus Methanomethylophilaceae archaeon
TGTCATTGCTCTAATAATGATGATGGTATCTGACTCCCGATTCGTGGCAATAGCTTTCGACGCTGGCGGAGTGGCAACCGGACCTATGGCTGTTTCAATGATCATGACCATGGCTGTAGGAATGGCCTCCGGGATAGAGGGAGGGAATCCTATCATCGACGGTTTCGGTATAATTGCATTGATCGCCCTAACACCCATACTCTTTGTATTGGGCTTGGGTATCCTGATCCCCGAAAAGGAGGTATAATAATGGAATGTGAAACTGATTTGACTCTGATCGTCACAGTGGTAAAGAAGGGGTGGGGTGAAGTGGCGCTGAAGGCATCTATAGATGCGGGTGCACAGGGCGGAACCATCCTATACGGCCGCGGCATCGGGCTGCATGAAAGGAGAACCATACTCGGTATGAGGATCGAACCTGAGAAAGAAATTCTTATGACAGCAATAAAAAGAAGCCTGAGCGAACAGGTGATGAACGCCATCAAAGAAGCCATAGAACTGGATAAACCCGGTCAGGGCATATCCATGCTGGTGCCGCTGGAAAAAGTTATAGGAAGGGTCCACATGACTCCTGAAGAGGATACATACTATCCTTTATTAACAGATCCTCAGCAAACAATGGATACCGCTCAAAAACCTGCTGAAGACGAGAAATAATCATGTCAGGACTCAGCGAGACCGTATTGGTCATAGGATTAGGGAGCCCCATCGTGTCCGACGACCGTGTTGGTCTGGAGATAGTGAAGCAGATCGAGTCCATGAAATTAGATTCTGTGGAAACAAGGCAGGAGGCCATAGGCGGTCTTGACATATTGCCTCTAATATTCGGCTACCGCCATGTAATAATCGTCGATGCCATTCAGAGCGGGAGCTGCCCTCCTGGCACGGTGATGCTCTTTGATATCAAGGATTTTGAGCACACCGTCGCCGACTCCTCTGCACACGGCATCAACCTAGCCACAGCGATAGCCTTAGGAAGGCAGCTGGAGACTGAGCGCATGCCTGAGGAGGTGCGCTTAGTGGCCATAGAGGCACAGGAGCTACTCACTGTCAGCGAGGAAATGAGTGCTGCGGTTGAGAACGCGGTGCCTAAGGCGGTAAGCCTGATCCTTGAGCTGATATCAGAATTCAAGGGATCCTATGTCGAGTGAGCTCAGCTTGCCGCTGTCCTTTCCATAGACGACCACATTCAGCCTATCATGGCGTATAATATCCTCTGCCACACTCATGACGTCCTCCTCTCCGACGGCATCAAGACGGTCCAAATCTGCCTGGAAAGGTACCGCCTCACCCCGCAGGACATAACTGCGGGCTAGACGATACATACGGCTGGTTGTCGACTCCATATTCCTGATCATGGAACCGCGTATAATGTTCTTTGCCTTCTCCAGCTCCCATTCAGAGATGCCTTCTCTTAGCAAACGAGCCATTTCATCAGCCACTGTCTCCACCGCTTCGACCACGTTGTCCTCAGTGGATGAGAAGAAGGCCGCCATAGAGCCAGCATCAGAGTACTGCTCCAGCATGCTGTATATGGAGTATACCAGGCCCCTCTCTTCCCTGACACTCTGGAATAGTCGAGAACTGCCTCCTCCGCCTAGTATTGTGTTTAGAACCTGCAGTGCATGCCTATGCGGATGCTGAGCCGAATATGCTGGGAAACCCATAGCCACATAACAATGGTCGCCGTCCCTTGGGAAAATGGTGAGACCTGTTCCGTGTTCTTTAGGAGGCTCGCGTCTGATCCCTATCGAGCCATTACGGTGATCATAGCTTTCCTCAGCCCAGCTGATAACATCATTTATTTCCACATTTCCGCAGGCGATCACCGTTAGCTCCGGTATGCGATAGCGATCCTCGAAATAGCCGCGGAGGTCCTTCTCAGAGAGGGCCATTACTGTCTCCTCTTCTCCAGCCTCATTCTGCCCAAGCCCATGACCGTCCCATAATGTCTTGGCAAAAAGACTGTGAATGTATGAGTCGGGATTGTTCTTCCACATACTGATCTCCTGCAGGACTATGCGTTTCTCCATCTCGATATCCTCCTCCCGTATCAGAGGGTTAACGGTTATGTCCGCCAAGAGATCCTTAGCCACTTGGGCCGTTCTGTCCAACGTTATCCCATAATATGCTGTGACCTCTTGAGACGTAAAGGCATTCAATTGTCCTCCCGCTGCCTCAATCTCCTGCATTATGCTAACGTTATCACGATTCTTGGTCCCACGGAACACCACGTGCTCCAGAAGGTGAGACACCCCCATCAGAGAGGGCGGCTCGTCGCGCGAACCGGTACGAACCGCCAAAAGAAATCCACTGACCTGTGCTCCCGGTATGCGCTCCACCGCCACGGGTATGCCTGCGACGGTATGTGACAATTTCAACTCGTAATCACTCATCGGCCGTAGATAAAGCAATTCATAAATAAGGTTGACCCATTTCCTACATATAGCGAAATTATGGTAGAAGAACTGACGATTACCGAATATGCAGAGGCCAGCTGTAAAAAAGCCATGCTCATCGTTGGGTTTCCAAGCGTTGGTTTGGTGAGCTCCATAGCCACCAACTTTATAGTCCGCACTCTGGGTCTTAACCGGATAGCCGGCATCTCCTCTCCCGATTTTCCTCCTTATGCTATGATCCAAGAAGGTTTCCCCATGCCACCTGTCCGCATATATGGCAGAGACAGACACTGCGACGAGGAGGGGGAAAAATGTGAACATCTCCTCGTCGTGTCGGCCGAGTTCATACCCAAAATGGAGATGCACTATCCTATGGCAAAACTCATATTAGACTGGTGTCAAGAACACGATGTCAACAGTATCGTCACCATGGAGGGCATAGCCGGTGTAGATACGGAGAGCAGTCCCATATGGGGTGTGGCTAGCACCGATGAGATGCGAAAGAAGATGGAAAAGTATGATATCATGCCGATGGATGAGGGAATGGTGCGCGGGATCTCCGGCATAATGCTTTACGAAGCGGCTGCTAGGGGCATGAATGTACTGACCCTTTTGGGTCCAGCCCGTATGGATATACCGGACGCGCGCGGGGCAGCCCGCCTGATGGAAAAACTGACCAAAATGATTCCGGAGCTTGACATTGATCCCACTCCACTTGTCAAAGAGGCAGAGGAGCTGGAGAAGAGGATGAAAGAAGCAATGGAAACGGCCAGCATAAGCAACGACACCTTGAACCTATACCGCTGATTCACGGCGAATGCTGACAGGGCTCTCCTCGATCCGCAGACAGGCGTTTCCTTGCTGCCGCGGCAGGCATAAAATTATAAACCATATTTTGATAAGCAAGTTTATGCAGCTGGTACCGAAGAAGTTCTTCATCTCGTCAGGGGCTGCGATATCCGAAGTCTCTGACCTTAACGCTTTTGATATGGCACTGATCAATGCTGGTTTGGGGGAGCAGAATATGCTTTCCGTTTCCTCCGTTATACCGGAGGGCGCTGAGCAGGTAGAACCCCGCACCCTGCCTATGGGTGCCATAACCCACTGCGTACTGGCCCAAATGAGAGGCAGCGAAGGCGAGTTGATTTCTGCTGGTATCTCCTACGCATTCCGAAAGGATGGTAAAGGCGGATATGTGGCAGAAGGGCACCTCCACGGATCAAAAGAATCCCTCCGCGAAGTGTTAGAATGGAAGATGCAGGAGATGGCAAAGCTCCGCAATGTTGAGCTGGAAGAGATACATTATGAGATCAAAGAGATACGAATACCCATGGATAATTACGGAGCATGCATCGCCTGTTTAATATTCGTAGAATATTGATGAGACTATAATGTTTGCAATCGTCTTCTGTCCGGGCTGTGGGCATGCCCGCCTCATAGACCTAAACAATGATGGTTCACGATGCCCACGCTGCGGAAGGATGACAGAGCACAGAAAGGCTAAAGTCCATTTGCGATCCGATGACCAGAATGAGCTGAGGGCAGCCCTATGGTCTTTTCATGAAAAATATCTCCCGGAGGAGGAAACAGCACCAGAAAAACCGTGCGATCCTCTTTTCCGATTGAGGGAAGAACTTGAAAGTATCAAAGACCATGAGACCAAAATGCTCTATGCCGCTGAGGAGCTGTCATCTATCAAAGGAAACTTTACCCTCGAAGACCTTGAGGAGCTACTTCCGGGCGAGGGCGCTGCGATCTTGAGGGATATGGTCGAGGCTGGGATCGTATTCGAGCCGCGTCCGGGTCTTTACCATCGCGTATGAGAGGCAGGGACCTCTATCATGTCAGAGGATGGGTAATACCCCTGCGGGATGCATTCATCTGTGACTTCTACCCGTCCATAGAAACATATGTAGTTGTAGAAATTCTCCATCAATGTGGCGTTCCCCTGGTCAGTAAAGGTTGTAATACGATCCGGGGCGTTGATGAGAAACCAATTGTTGGCCGGGTCGATAGTAACATTCCCTACACCTGGTATGTACGTTTGCACCCAAGCATGATGCTCCCATCTGTTGTTCTGCTGATCGTACAAGGTGCCCATCTGCATCCAGGCTGGGACGCCGGCTGCACGGGCCAGTGATATAAAGAGCAGGGACTGGTCATCACAATCGCCTTCCAGATCCTGAAGTGTTTGGTCGACCGTCTTAAGACTTGATGAATCGGTACTGTACGATATATTATCATGCATCCAGTGGAAGACTGAACGGAGGATTTCATATACGTTCTGCTCGTCCCCTACGATACTCTGCGCAAGATCTTCGATCACACTGTCCTCTGGGACGTAGCCCACCTCAGTTTCATTCAATTCCCATAGCATGTTGCCCATATATACACCAGTCCAGGGAGGCATATCAGAGACATTGCCGCTATCCTCTTGGGCGTTAGGCCACCATTTCATGAATGCAGTCACATTGTATACAAAGGACACCGATACCGATTCCCCTTCTTCTAGCACCTCTAGATGAGCGGTACACCAATCGCCTCCTTCGTTCGGCAAGGAGCCAAACTGAACATCCGGTTCATTGGTATAATTGGCTAGACTGTTCACCGTCTGCAGTGATTCTATTTCCTCGGGCAGGGTGAGCCGAATGGTTAGATCATTCACAGCAGTGTCTGCGGTGACCGTGATTGTTCGGTTCAATGTAAGATAAGCATATTCGGGAAAAACATAGTCTTCGTCCCCCGAAAAATCGTCAATGATCTCATCGATGGGAACGCGTTCCCTGATACCGTCCCATATAGCCTCTTGAAAAGCTGGGGAGCTGGCAAAGCCAAGCATACCGATACATACTAGGCCTACCACGATCACTTTGACCCATGTGCCGAAGCCCATAGTTAACTTCATCTCTTACAGACTATAAACCGTTTCTGTTACAGCCCGTACTGCTTGACAGCCTGTTTCACAAGAGATGGTACACGACGCTTATGAACCAGCCACCAGTACCATATCAAGAAGAGGAGCGCGACTAGCAGTGTGATGTATCCGATAGGATATGATAGGTTGTAGAGAGGAAGCATCAAAAACTGGAACACCAAATTGACACCTATGGCCTGTGCCAGGAATCCCCACGCATAATCACGGACCACCCCCTCACCTATAGTGGCACCCGTTGCACTGTGCAGCAAGACCTGCTGCACAGACAGCAGCAGGACCACAATCCAGTCTAGTGGCTCAGGGCTCCCAATCAGGGAAAGAAGGTAGAATGCCATCCCGAAGGCGAAAGTCGCACCGATCCCCACACCCAGCGATGTGCCGTAGAAAACCGTATCCAACCTTCTCTGGAAACGCGGAAGGTTGAGTATTACCACTTTCACCATCTCCATCACAACGGCATAGCCCACTGCCACAATCAACGACGACCATGAAAACCATGTATATGCGGAGAACAGCACTATGCCTATCATCATCCCGACGGCCAGGAGGAGGAATAATTTCCGATCCTCAAAAAAGGCCTTTTCTGTATAGGGATACGTGTAAGGACCTATAGCCACATACAGTACAATCAAGGCGGGGCCTATACCCAAGGCCGCCGCCACGGCCATGGTAATCTCCATAGATCAATGAAAAAGGGAACCCGTTTATAATCATGACCCTAGCACAGAGAGAATATGATCATGATAATGTACCACCATGCAGGATCTCAGGCACTTACCACAATGGGAACAGGACTCACTGACGATGAGCCCGCCATCAATGCCTATGGCCTTGCTAGGACAGCCTTTGGCACATATACCACACTCGGTGCACATCTGATAACGCAACAATGCCTTGATCGTTAAGGAGAAAAGCTCTTCTGCCAGCTCTTTGCTGGGGGCCACCACAGAAACCTGGCCTCCGGCGAAGATCTTTGCGCTCGCTCCCTTGTAACGCAGCAGCGCTATGCCGTATTCATCAGAATAACGAACATCACCTATGGTTCGCAACGAATACTGCATCATCGACAGCTCACGCCTCGAAGGCATACTTAAGACGGCTTCGATGGAATACCCCCCGGCAGCACAGGGGGAGGCTCCCTTTAAAATCCTAAGGTTGAGTTCGCCAGGCTGTGGCCTCAAAGATATGTCCAATCCTTCAGTGAGCTTGATCATCTTGGGCGGCAGGGACTTCCATCTCCAGAAACCCATGTCTACATATTCCCTCGGCAACCCTCTAGACCTCGCCCATGAATGGAGATAGTCATTCCAGTGACGATACATCTCTGGATGAATATTTCTGGTACGCTCCCAGTCGCTTGCCAAGGATGCGGGGCATAGGTAGCATCCTATACGGGCATATCCCATTTCATAAAGGGGATTGTAATCTGCTCCTCTTATCCATATGTAGCCCCATACCTCAGATGCATTCCACGAGCGTATAGGGTTCATAACCGTCTGGTTTGGCACGAAGGGATTCCTGGCCACGAAACGGGTTTCGGAACGGGAAAATGATTCCAACGCCCGGTTGCCCTCAACGGTGATCGTGCCCTGAGGCGAGATCTTCGAGATGCCTTCTGTCAGCGGTCCAAGCTTGCAACTCTTACAGCACCAGCGAAAATCTTTAGCCGGCGGACCGAAGGCATCGACGTTCTCCCAGAATGAGTCGCCCGCCGAGAACTCATGCAGGATCAGACCTCTGCTGCCCGCAAAATGGTGTACGTATTCCACGGTTTCAGGAAACTCGATTCCTGTGTTCACGAAAAGAAGGTCTGGTTCATTCTCCAACGCTTTTTCTGCAAGCAAAAAAGATGCCAGCGAATCCTTACCACCAGAAAAGGAGGCGGTGATCGCCTGCTTCTTCCCCTTTACGAAGGAACGGATGTCGCTTATCGCATTCATTTCAAGGAACATTAACCGCTCACGGTTGGCCTTAACGAAATCCTCCCTTCCCGAAGATGGACCTGCATCGAAAGATTCCCTAGCAACATCCTTTACCTTAAAGCCCCTCTCTGCCTTCACTATCATGGATGACGGAGCCCTAGCCACTGCGGCGCAGATCATATTGCCGCTCACTAACACCAGCGGTTCGTTTTCACCGAAATCTCCCTCCACGGAGCGTATGATATTCCCAGGAAACGTTCTCCCTTTGATATGGCCGCCAAGCTTATCGCAATGCAGCACGTTCTTCCTAGCATAAGGTAGTATCAATGAGGCCCCTGACCCCCTCAGTTCGATGAGATAGTCTCTGCTGAAGAGATCCCATCTCATCGTGGCCACTACTTCTCCACCGACCACTATCTCTTCCGCGCGATCCTCACCCGCCACCTTGTTCAGGAAAATAGCCTTTCCCTGCAAAGGAATGTCAGTGCCAAAATGTCGAGCGAAGAGGGAGCGTACCAGCTGTTCATCGCCTTTCATAGCCGGCCTTATATCCCCGGGGCTGTTGACCTGAAACTTCCTGCCCTTGGAACCACATGCAGAGCATATATCCTGAAGAAGTAGAGTGCCGCAGCTGTCACACCATCTCAATGCGGTCTTGCCATGGCCACGTCTTTCAGGCATTGTGCTTCGATGGGTTTTCCCTTATTTAGATTTTGAACCGTCATGATTTAATATGAATGCGCTCTCTTGAGCTGCGAATGTATGATCCTTACGACATGCCGTACCGAAGCAGTGGAATATCACGTGTGAGGTTCAGTGAACGTGAGCTGAGAGATATAGCCATATCGGTGGCCGTCCTTACATTGGCGTTCACACTGGTGTTCATACGCTGGTATCCGCTGTACAGTGACTTCGTCACGAACTTTTTGGTATGGCTGGGCATTTGTCTCGCAATAGTGCTCAGCGGTTTCGTCCTCCATGAGTTGGGACATAAATTTGCCGCCCAGCATTACGGCGCATGGGCAGAATACCGTATGTTCCCACAAGGACTGATATTAGCATTGCTCATATCCTTACTGGGTGTGCTTTTTGCAGCCCCTGGGGCCGTATATATACGTGGAATGATAGATCGTCGCCAGAATGGTATAATAAGCCTTGCAGGACCAGGCGTAAACCTTATCATAGGCGCAGTCTCACTCCTGCTAGCTTTGACGCTTAGCGGTACGGCGGGTTTCGTTATGTACATGTTAGCCCGCATCAACCTGATCTTGGCGGTATTCAACCTCATACCGTTCCCCCCTCTGGATGGCTCGAAGATCCTGAAGTGGAATCCGCTAGTGTTCACACTAGCATTTGTTTCAGGAATAGTTATGTTCCTACTGGCCTATTGATTGTCAACACAACCGCTATCCCGGAAACACAGCGGAGAGGCATATCTTCTTAACGTGGCTCACAGGGGTAACGGAGGCCGTACAATGACGATTCTCTCTCCCACTGGAAGAGTTTTCCAGGATTCAGGATATTGTAAGGATCCATGGCACGCTTGATCTCGGCCATAGTGGATATCGCCGTAGACCGTTCTCCCATGAAATCAGGGACTTTGGAAATACCCACCCCGTGCTCGCCGCTTACAGATCCGCCCAGTCTTATTGTGGTCTGGAATATTTCCCTCGCAGTCCTTTCCGCCGCTAGCCATTGTTCTCTGTCACGAGCATCGATCAACATCTTTGTGTGAAGATTGCCGTCAGCAGCATGGCCATAGGTTGCCAGAATGACACCGTGACGAGAGGATATCTCCTGGAACGCTTTAACCGCCACAGGTATCTTGCTTATCGGAAGAACCATATCATCCGCGAGGGAGACAGAAGAATATCCTGGTCTGAGAGAAGATAACGCAGTCATGACCGATTTGCGACTTGAAGTCCAGGAGTTCATTACCTTACGGTCATGACTTAGCTCAACCTCTTGCGCACCGGCCTTCCTGGCCACACGCTCCACGGTGATCAGTTCCTTCTCCACCATTTCAGGCTCACCGTCCACTTCTACCATACATAGTGCCATACAATCAGGCAGCGGGTTTCCCATAGCCTTGTTGACGGCATCGATGCTCACATTGTCCATCAACTCAAGGGAAGAAGGTATCAGAGGTTCGGCAATCAACGCCGCTACGAATTCGCCGGCTGTCTCCAGCTCATCGAAGGCCAAGAGGGCCATCGCCGAGGTTTTGGGTCTGGGTGTGATCCTTAGAATAACCTCAGTTATTATACCCAATGTACCCTCGCTGCCTACCATCAGTCTTGCCAATTGATATCCAGAGGAGTCTTTGAGTGTCCCGCTGCCCGCATGGACGATATCCCCGTTAGCCTTGACGAATGTAAGACCGAGCACATAGTCTCTGGTGGCGCCATATTTGACCGCACGCATACCTGATGCGTTGAGGGCCACCATCCCCCCTACCTGACATGCCTCACCACTGCCAGGACTGGGTGGGAAAAAGAAACCGTATGGCTCCAGGGCCCGGTTAAGGTCCTCATAGACGACGCCGGGCTGGACAACACAGAGCAGGTCTTCGACGCTGATACGCTCTATATGATTCATCCTGCTCATATCCATGACTATACCCCCTTTCAAAGGGATTGCCGATCCGCAAAGCCCGGTACCAGAGCCACGCGGTGTCACAGGTATACGGTGCTCATAAGCAATGCACATAATTTCCGATACCTGCTTGACATCACGGGGCTGGATTACCATATCAGCCTTCCCATGATAAATGGATGCGTCGAAGCTATAGGCGTAAGTGTACGCTTTGCTGGCTGAGAACCCCTTATCACCCACTATTGAAGATATTCTGTCCACGATTTCCTGATCCATCATCACCGCCACAATCGATGAGACAGGATATATTGGTATCCTATCGACCAAAAGGGAAGCAAAAGGCATGAGGAAAGCGGGAAATGGTTTATTAAATGAATGACTATCGCCGCTCTATGGATACAAAGATCGTGCTCCTTGGCCCTCCAGGCTCTGGAAAGGGCACCCAAGCAGAGAAAATGGAGGATGAGCTTGGACTCGTAAGACTGTCCACCGGCGACATTCTTCGTGAGGCGGTGCGCAACGAGACTGAACTCGGGAGGGAGGCAAAGGGGTTTATGGACAAGGGACAGCTGGTGCCAAATGACCTGGTGATAGATCTCATGAAAGAAAAGATCAGCCATCTGGATGATGGTTATATCCTTGACGGTTTTCCGAGAACCGTGGAGCAGGCAGAGGCGCTGGAGAGCATTGCGGAGATCGACCACGTCATAAACCTTGAAGTCGACGACGAAGAGTTGGTTAACCGCCTCACCAAACGGCGTACATGCCCTAACTGCAATGCCGTATATCATCTCATATACAAACCCCCTAAGAAAGAGGGGGTATGCGATCGCTGCGGTGGGAAACTGTATCAACGGAGCGACGACAGCGAAGAGACTGTACGCAACCGCCTCAAGGTGTACCGTGAGAATACCTACCCACTCATTGAATATTACAAGAAAAAAGGTGTCCTTCACAACATCGATGGTAAAGGTGATATAAAGGAGATTTTTGAGAACATCAGAGAACTCCTCTGAAACCCTTTCCTTTCTTTTAAGTGAAGAGAAATTTTTAAAAGGATTATCACTTACCGTGCTCAGACAGCCCCGTAGTGTAGCGGTCAATCATGCGAGACTCTGGATCTTGCGACGGCAGTTCGAATCTGCCCGGGGCTACCACTCTCTTTTATTCGTCCAGTCTCTCTTTTCCGCTGGCTAGGTCCACGAAGTACTCCTCCCCCTCCTCCGGACCTCTGGCAATGATCACATCACCCTCTTCTATGCGCGTATTTTTGTCAGGACCAAAGATATATTTCTTTCCCCGTTTGATAGCGATAGCGAACATACCTGAGATACTGCTGAGCTTGACTTCGCCCAAAGTCTTTCCCACGAGATCCGAGCCAGGCAATACGATTGCACGGCATATGACCACATCTGAATCCCTCAGAGACAACTGCAGGACGGGATGCTGAGGTATGCCGCGTATGACCACGTCTGCAATAGAAGCGGCCGCATCGGCAATCTCCTCCATCGCCATCTGCAGACGCAAAACGACAATGGACCTCATGATGTCGCCGCCCTGAGACGCTTCCTCCATCACCATCTCCTGGATCTCGTCTCCCTTCTCATCCATCATCGCCTCCAGGAGCATCACCTCCTCTGCGATCTCGTTATTGTTATACAGCAGCGATGAGTATGCTAGGTCTATCATGAGTTCGGAAGTGTCCTTAAGTTCCAGGAGCATTTTTTCCAGTTCCTGCATCTCATACCTCCTCAAATGGCCAGGGCTTGCGGCCGCTGGTGAATTCTGTCAGGCGTTCATAACCATCCTTCGTCCCGCGCACTATAAGGGTATCGCGGGCCTTTAGCTTGGTCTCAGGCTCCGGGTCGTATATCCACCGCTGACGGCGTCTTATGGCTATGATACGCATGCCCGTCTCTGCCTCCACCGCCAACTCATCGATGGTATGATTGACCATATCCGAATTCTCAGAGAGTGTGGTCATGCGGATCGTCTCTTCAGATTCTCTGAGCATGAAGGAAAGAAAAGGACGACGCTCGATATCCACGCTCTGCAATTTAACAAGGTCCCCAGCCGCATTGGAAATGGCCTCAGCAGCTGCGGCGACCTGCAGGAGTCCAGAGAGCTGGATGGCGTCTTCGCGCGTCCTGGCTGCTAAAAGCGCCTTGATCTTTATGGCGTAGTTGAGATTATCCATTTTCTCTTCCAGTTCAGATACCTCATGCGCTATGTCCTCGCTGTCGAACATCAAGGCCGCATATGCAAGGTCGACCATCACCTCAGATGTGTCTTTCATCTCCGTCAAGATCTCTCTGACACTGAGGTCTATAAAGGGTATTTCATCGGCATCCTTCAAGCCTTGCGCCTCCTAGAAAGAAGAATGTTCTGACTCCAGCTTTAATATCATCACGGTACGATTCGTCGCTGTCCGTAGTCAAGTCTGGTTCACCGTACAGACCAAGGGGGGTCTGCTTTGTTCCATTGTCGTTTCCATATAAATCATTTACCGAAGAGCAGAAGACTGGCTCGATGACTCAAACATACATAAATATGAGCGTTGTTTAGGGTTTCAGAGCGATATGAGGTGAGTTTCTTGGCCGGGAGGAGAGGGGGTAGCTTCTATGGAGAATACAGAGGTGTACTTTCCATGGGTTTTAGTGCCCTTATTATCTCTGCCCTTGCAGCTCTCATCGCCGGTGTCACGCTCAGTGGTCTTTCTGATTTCCTTGAGGCCCTGCCTGGCCTGATAGTCCTCATACCCGCTGCCATGGCAATGCGGGGTAATATCTTTGGGGCAATGGGCAGCCGCCTGGGTACAGCTATGCACCTAGGTACCTTCGAGATGAGCTTCAAGAAGGGAACGGTGCTACGTTCCAACACCGAGGCGGCAATAGCCCTTACTCTCATACTTTCCTTTGTGATGGGCGTTCTTGCATGGCTTGTCACCCTATTGTTCGGTATATCAGCCATTGGGCTGGTGGAGTATGTATTCATATCCGTCCTCGGAGGTGTCCTGGCCGGGATTTTCCTTCTCGCCCTGAATATAATAATAGCATATCAGGGTCACCTGCGAGAATGGGATGTTGACAACATCACTGCCCCCCTTATTGGAGCCGCGGGGGACATCATAACCCTGCCTATGCTGTTCCTGTCCGCTTGGATAGTCCTCAATGCACCTGAGACTCTTATAGATCTGCTGTTTGCGGCATTCACCGCTGCCACCTTACTGCTGATATACCATTACACAAAGGTTTACAACAAAGACAGGGACGAGACGCACCGGATACTGTATGAATCCTCACCGGTGCTTATAATCTGTATATTGATGAACATCTTCGCCGGTCTGATACTGGAGACGGAATTGGAGTCACTGATATCCTCCAAGGCCCTGCTGATCCTGCTCCCCGCATTCCTCAATGAGGCCAACGGACTTGGGGGTATACTGACCTCGCGGCTTTCGTCTGCTTTGCACCTAGGCTTGATGAAGGCAGATCGTGCTCCCCGGAAGCGAGCGCAGGAGAACTTCTTTGTTATATATCTCTTCTACGCAGGGATATCCCTTTTGATAGCGGTTCTGGCCCATACCATATCAGAACTTCTGGGAATGGGCAGTCCCGGCCTCATGATGATGATTGCTATAAGCTTAGTGGCCGGATTCCTGACCGTTACAGCCCTTAATTTCATAGCTTATTATGTGGCAATACCCACATACCGTCACGGTCTCAATCCTGATGACCACAGCATCCCCCTCACCGCCTCCGGCGTAGATCTTATAGGCACGATGTTCTTCGTGCTGATGGTCCTCTTGCTCGGGATTTGAATGTTTTAT
>DUKW01000165.1 GCA_013329105.1 Candidatus Methanomethylophilaceae archaeon
TACATCACATTAATCCATAATCGGACCGCTTGCTGAGAAGGATTGAAATCGAATGAAGGTAAGGTCTTCAGCGGGTTTGCGGGATAGGAGTGCATTGTGGTTCGAAGATGGAAAACTTATCATGATCGACCAGCGAGCCCTGCCCCATCGAATGCAATTGGTCAGCTACAGCGACAGCGGCTCTGTGGCTGAGGCTATTAGAAACATGGTGATACGGGGCGCTCCATCGATCGGCGCAGCGGCCGCATACGGAATGGCGTTAGCATGTCTTAAAAAAGAAGATCTCCGTGTCGCCGCGGAGACGCTTAAGTCGACACGCCCCACTGCCAACGACCTCTTCTATGCTGTGGATTACATGCTTATGAGAATAGATGCCGGCGATGACCCTATAAGTGCAGCTGAGGCTTATGCACAGAACATAATAGATAAATGCATGGCCATAGGCAGATACGGGAGCGGGTTGATCCGTAACGGGGATATCGTGATGACCCACTGCAACGCTGGTGCCCTGGCCACTGTTGATGTCGGTACGGCTTTGGCACCGATTAGGGTTGCATGGAATGAGGGAAAACGTTTCACGGTTATTGCATCCGAGACGCGCCCCCGTCTTCAGGGGTTGCAACTCACCGCATGGGAGCTTATACAGGAGGGAATCGAGCACGCTGTGATAGTGGACGGCGCATCAGGACACTTTATGCGAAAGGGAGTGAATATGGTCATAGTGGGTGCTGACCGAATAGCCGCCAATGGTGATTTTGCCAATAAGATTGGCACTTTTGAAAAAGCCGTACTCGCTAAAGAAGCGGGCGTACCGTTTTATGTCGCGGCCCCCGCCTCCACTTTTGACTTCGATACCTCTTGCGGTGAAGATATCGTAATCGAGGATCGCAGTAGCGAGGAATTGACAATGATCGGAGGTAAGTACATTGCACCGCAGGGAGTCAATGTGCTCAACCCAGCTTTCGATATGACTCCTGCCCGTTACGTCACCGCTTACGTAACAGAAAAAGGCATCCTTAGCAAAGAACAGATATCGTCTATGAGAGGCTGATGAGATGGACGAAGAGAGAGTACGGAAGGAACTGACCTCCATCTGCAAGCTGATGTATGACCGAGGACTGACCTTTTCATCTGGAGGGAATGTCTCGGCAAGATTAGATGATGAACATATATTGATCACACCCTCTGGTAAAAACAAAGGACTCCTGCTCCCCGAAGATATGGTCAAAGTCCATATGGATGGGAGCGTTATAGGTCAGGGAAAACCATCTATTGAGCTGGGCATCCATCTCGCCTTATACTCCAAGCGAAAGGATCTAGGGGCGGTGCTCCACTGCCATCCTCCATACTGCACGGCGTTGGCCATCAAAGGGGAAAGATTGCGCAGCTTTCTGACCCCTGAAGGTGCTATATTATTGGGAGAGGTTCCAATGAGTAAATACCAGACACCAGGAACGGATCGTTTAGTCGAGGAACTGAGTTCTCATCACCTAAGCAATGCTATACTAATGGAGAGGCACGGAGCCATAACCACGGGGAAAGATCTTATGGAGGCTTTCAACCGAATGGAAGAGATGGAATTCCATGCACGTTTACAACATATCCTTGGCGATAAAGGAAGAGAGTTTGATACGGTAGAGATAAAAAAGATACTGGGGATGTAATGTATGACTCCTTTTCTGGTCACTAAATGGTTCGGTGTCTTCCTTTGTGAGGGGCAACGCATAGTGGACAGTAGACTGTTCCCGCCCGACCCTCACCTGATCGCTGAAAAGCTTGCTAGGATACAAAGAGGTGAGCTGCTCGAAGAGGAGAAGGAGCTGGTTGCCAACAGTAAAGTACGTGTGGTTGAGCAAAGACAATCTCCACTGGGAAAGCCTGGTCTTTTTGATTCCTCTTTTATATCACCCGATGAGCATACCTACGGCAAAGAACTAATGCATCAAGTCATGGTCGAACTGGGGAGGTTGAGAAGCTCTGAACCTATGGCCCGCGACAGAAATATAGTAGAGGCTATCCGTGCACTTGACAATCTGATAGAGTCCTGTAACATCTTGAACGAAAGATTACACGAATGGTACGGAATCTATTTTCCTGAACTTTCGGATTACGCCCATGAGAGGAGATATGCCCAGCTAATCGTGGACCATGGGAACAGAGAGGAAATAATAGAAGAACTGGGGCTGGAACTGGAATCAATGGGTTCAGAGATGGAATCAGAGGATATAGCCACTATACGGGGTATGGCCCAGAGTCTTATAGATCTCTATGAACGCCGTGCAGTATTGGAGAAATACATCTCAAATAATGTGGGCCAAATAGCACCAAACCTATGCACTCTTATGGGCCCCCATTTGACTGCCAGGATGATATCACTGGCAGGCGGTCTGGAAAGGCTGGCGTCTCTACCGGCCTCTACATTGCAATTATTAGGAGCGGAAAAAGCCATGTTCCGTCACCTGCGCTCTAACAAAAGGCCTCCAAAACATGGAGTAATATATCAACATCCCGCTGTTCATCGCTCCCCTTATTGGCAAAGGGGAAATATCTCCCGTGCCTTGGCATCAAAGGCCGCTATAGCGGCCCGCATCGATCAGTACGGCGAAGAAAACCGCGGCGATATTCTGCTGAGGGAATTTGAAGCCAGAGTCGAAGAGATAAAAAAGAAATATCCTCAGCCTCCCGATAAAACTAGAAATAAGAAGAAAAGGCGCAAAGGAAGGCAGCACTGATAGGCATCCAGCACTTCGAGTTATTTGACAAAAATATATAAATGAGATGCAGATAAGAGGTCGATTATAATGTGGGAACAGAAGGAAGTTTCAGAATTGAAGGTGAACAGGTACGTCAACATTGACGATGAGCCGTGCAGGATCGTCTCAATTAGTACCTCAAAACCTGGTAAACATGGAGGCGCTAAGGCCAGGATAGAAGGTATAGGTCTCTTCACTGGTTCAAAGAGAACATTGGTATCTCCCGTCAAAGCCAAAGTTCAGGTACCTATGATCAATAAACGTCGCGCCCAAGTCCTCTCCATAGCCAACAATGAGGTCCAACTCATG